>CAYVLA010000010.1:0-59106 GCA_964452145.1 Hadarchaeota archaeon (SeqCode) | reverse complement strand
CCTCCGCCCCCGCCGCAACGGCCAGACCCACCGCCATCCCCTTCTCGAATCCACACTGGAAGTCCGGCACGTTGGAGTCCGAGAGGACGACGTTCGCCGAGCAGCTTAAGCCAAGCTCCCTGGCCACCTGGATGCCGGCCAGCGAGCATAGGACATTCTCCGGCGCCCCGAAGGAGCAAAGCAGCGTCCTCTGATCCAACACGTGCACCGAGGTGGAGAACCCGGCCGGCGCCTCCGGGTCGATGAGGTTGACGAGCACTATCCCGGCCAGGGTCTCGGCGGTGTGCAGGGTCACCCCTGCGGCCAGGGTGATGGGGCTGGTCCCGCCGAGCAGGGTCATGGAGCCCGAGGCGGATATGGGCAGGCCGTGCTGGGCCATCTCGAGGACGATCTCCAGGGCATGGCGGGAGAGCTGCAGCGGGCTGGTCGGCTCGGCTCCGTATCCGACCAACTTCCTCTTCCTGAGTTCCTCATCCCCTCCGGCCACCACCCTCGCCATCTCGATGATGGACCTGGCCGAACCAAGGCTGTAGATCCAGGCGTAGCCCGGCTTGCCGGAGTAGGTCAGCACGAGCCTATGACCTCTCACGTCGGCCATGGCGAGAGGCACATCGCCGGGCACAACGAAGGGCGATACAAGCCCCACGTTCTCCAGCGCGTTTCCGAGCGCGATCGACTTGATGCAGTCCTCGGTCGTTCCGGGTCGTCTGGTCATCGTCTCGTAGTCCACCAGGTGCCTCTCCAGGCACATGACGGCCTTCAGGCTCCCGTCCCCAAACATCGCCTCGCTCCCCTCCGGGGGACGTACGGCGTATTCCTTGGGCACTTTGGAGAGGCATTCCAGGACCAGTTCCCTCGGAATCCTGGCGATCTCGGCGTCGTGATCGACCGATGCTCCGTGCCCCTCGAGCAGCGCAAGCGCCCGTGGATGCCTGAAGGCGAAGCCCACCTTCTCCAGCAAGTCCAGCGCGGCCTGCTTGATCATCTCGACGCGATCCCTCGGCAGAAGCTCAAGCCTGCGGTTGAACCATCCGAAAGGCATGCTTGGACTCATCGCGCATGCCTCTTAAGTGAATTACGGATGCCAGGGACCGTTACGGCCTTCGCAGGCTTCGCAAACAACATGCCCATGATGGCACCGTGGCCTGGAGGGGGGCTATGCCCGAATATGGACCAGGACTATCCCGAGAACGATGAACGCGAAACCGCCGATCCTTGTCGCAGTCAGGGCCTCGTTCAGAAAGGCGTTGGCAAGGAGCGCCGTCGTTACGTAGCTCAGGGAAAGCACCGCGACGACCTTCATGACCTCTGCGTAGGACATGGCGCCGAGATAGAAGATCCCAGATGCAACTGTAAGGAGGATTCCGAGAACGATCCACTTGTTCGTCAGCAGTTCCGCCAAGAAGCGGGCCGAGCTCACACTTCCCGGGGTTAACTCCCCAAAGGGATCTATGCCCAGCTTGAAACACACGTTCGAAAGGCCGAAGAGTACCGCAGATATGGATGCCAGCACGATCGCAAGTCCTGCCTTCAACGAATCACGCCTCCTCAGGCCGCCTCCCTGTCTGAAATATTTACCGCACGCCGTAGGGCTGATTGCCAGCCTGCCCGCATTCCTGGATGTGGCCATTTTTATCCGGACGGAGAGCCAACGTGAACCGTCCCTGGATGCCGTTTCTGAGCAGGTGCACCATCTGTGGATCACGCTCCGACCTGAAGCGTTGCCCGATCTGCCGCAAGAGAACGTGCCAACTCCACCTCGTTTCGGGCAAGTGTCTGCGCTGTATGGAGAGGGAGGTCCTCTTCAATCAGAGGAGTGAGTTGATCACGTTTGAAAAAGCTCGGACGGCGCCCGAATCCAGCGACCTCATAACTGAGGTGAAACTCAGAACCGATGTTCAGTCGATGCTCGGCGACCTCTACCTGCTTCTGGGAGGAAGGCCCGGTGGCAATAGGTCAACGACCCCCTTTGGCTCGCTTCACCTCGACCATCGGAAGAGATCCTTGATGTACGATCATCAAGTCGCAAAGCTGATCTACGTCACGTCCTTCGTGGTGGTCAACCAACCCGGGTTTGCAGACATAGTGACGAGAACCCATCCACCGTCCTTAAGCAGAGCGGGGTGCGCGACCGTCAGCGAGGCCTGGGACTACAGATATGCCAACGCCCGCATCGCCCATGATCAGCTTGTGAGAATGGTGGATCTGGTCTATCGGACGCTGGGGCCCGAGCCCGTCCAGATCGTGGGCGGCATGGGGCCTCTGGACCAGATTGGGCTCGACGCGCAGATGAGCTGCCCCACGTGCGGGAACTGGCTCGAGGTGTGTCAATGCGCCCGGAAGCCGGCCCGGACGATGCCTGCCTCGGAGTACTTCAAGACATCCGTTGGGTCCAGACTGATGCAGAGGAGGCGAGCCCTGGAAATGGCGCCAAGCAACAGGACCCGGGAACTTGAGGACCGCATATCGGCATGGCAACGGGCCCTGGCCATCTACCGGTAGGTCCTGAATCCGAAGGAGATGTTCTGTCCCGTATCCAGCGTGATCCAGATCCTGGTCCATTGATTGTTGGTTGTATCCACGGGGAAACTGGAGACAACCTCCTTTCTCTCATCGGCACGGATGAAGGCCTCACCCTGGTCAACCACCCGGCCTCCAAGGAAGGTCTTATAGTAGTACGTTCTGTCCTTCTTCATATTGTTCTCGATCACAAACCGCACCCGGCCACCCGTGAACTCCATCACTTCCCGCGAATACTCGTGAAACAGACATTCCCTTTCAGTTGCACCGGCGAAGAAGAGAAACGTGTCGCCAAGCTTGAATGTCTGGTAGATCTTGATGAGGTTTTCCGGGTTCTCCCTGAAAACCAGGGCCTCCTCGGCAGTGCCTGGGCCGAGGATCAGGAAATCGTGCCCGAATACTCCCCCTTCGACGATGATCCCGGAGTAGTTCAGATCGACGAGACCCTGGAGCGGGACGAGAGGCACCTTGTGCGTGACGAAGTAGAGCTGGGTATATCTGTCGACGGAGCGGGGTTCGGCCAAGAAGACTATGCCTAGGACGAATCCGACAAGCGAGGCACCGACCAAGACCGCCATGACTAGGTCATCGGTCTCGCCGTCCGAGCTCACAAGCCGAGTCCTGCCAAACAACCTTTAAATCTTTGCTGAGGCATGTCGCCAGCGTGGCGCCCCTGTCCTTGCCCTCTATCGACGAGATCCGGAAGCTCCGTAAGAAGCTGGGCCTGACACAGTCCCAGCTTGCCGAACTCTCCGATGTCAGCCAGTCACTCATCTCCCAGATCGAGTCGGGAGAGGTGGACCCTAGGCTGTCGACGCTGAACCGGATAGTGGAGGCATTGAACAGCGAGGAGTCCGACAGAGAGGTCTTCGCTGAGGATATCTACGTCAGAGACCTCATCTGGGTGTCCCCGGATGACACCGTGATGTCGGCAGCCAACGCAATGTGGACGCACGCCATATCTCAACTGCCGGTCATAGACAACGGACGAAACCTCGGAAGCATATCCGAGAAGTCGATCACGGGCGAGATAGCGAAGGGATCAGCGGCCAACCTTGGTGAGAAGAGGATAAGGGATGTCATGCAAGACCCATTTCCCATGGTGAGCAAGCGAACGAGGATGGAGGCCATACTCTCGCTCTTGCAAGAAAGCCCCGCGGTTCTGGTCATCGCGGACGGGCGCATAGGCGGCATCATCACGAAGGCCGATGTCCTCACCCGTTTGAGAAAGGGCAAGATCAGCGGATCAGACGGTCAGGTCCCCGCCTGCAACAGCTCCAAATAGGATCGGGTCTCGCTCTGCAGACCCATCTGCTCCAAGACGCCCAGGAGAACGGGAAGCGCGTCCTGGTCGTGGGACCTTGACTCGATCTCGACGTAGGTGCCGAGGCCCTGAACCTCGTCCACGAACACCGCCTGATCTCCCTTGACAAAACCCCTGCGACGCTTGACGACCCTGGCAACCTCCTCAAATCCCAGCCTCAGCAGTATCTCCCTGACTGCGGGATGGACTTGGACCTCGGACTCGTCCCTCGTCTTTGACAGGCCGTCCAACCTGGGCCCCTTGTAGGTCAGATACCACTTCTCCTCTTCTCCGGTCGAGTGCCGAAGCCTAAGCGCCTCATCGGTCTTGCGGAAGTCCCTGCACGGATGCGAGAAGTAGGCGTCATGGTGAACCACCTCCGGCAGATTGCCCCATCCCCCGACATAGTCGAGGACGGCTGCAAGTTTGCCCCGATCCGGTACCCTGCCCTTCACCTCGACCTCGATCATCCTTCGCATTTCGGGTCTGTGACTGAAATATCTATTAGGGCGCCAATGAAACCCTCCCCCGTGAGGATCAAGGTCTCGTACTTCGGCCATCTGCGCTTGAAGGCCGGCATCAAGTCCGAGATCGTCGAGACCGATGACCCTTCGACCGTTGGCGACGTTCTGGAATCGGTCTGCTCCAAGAGGGGCATTTCGGATGACATCTTGGAGGGATCACGGGGGACACAACCCGCCGTGAACATCCTGCTCAACGGTCGAAACGTCAGATTCCTTAGCGGAATGAACTCCAAGCTGGAGGATGGAAGTGAGATCAGCATCTTCCCCCCCACAGGGGGAGGGTAGATCGACACGGCGTCCGCCCGATCTGCGAATTCGCCTGGCCGAGGCTAGCCCGGGAAGATGAAGGCATTGTAAAGCAGTGTGTAGACAACGAACCATGTTATCAGGTAGATGTAGAGCGACTTGACGTATATCTTCCATCTTCCGCCCATCTCCACCACGTTAGCGCCCAGGTACTCGGCGACGTAGGTTCCGGCATAACCGACTACGAAAACGGAGATCAATATGAGAAGGATCACCAGCTCGGTCTTCGGCTCGCCCCGTCCCTCCGCCAGGGAACTATCGATGGCGGTTGAGACGAGGGCAGCGACAAAGCCCACGAGGACAAACGCTAGGTATTTCTTCACCTCGACATTCATCGATAGAACCCCTTGGAGATGATTGAATTGAGGCAGATGCACGCAGCGGATATAAAATGTATCGTCGCGGAGCTTCAATCCGTCATCGGCTCGAGGGTGGACACGGTCTACCAGGATGGGCCCAGTCTGCTTAGGATCAGGCTCTACGGGGGACCCTCGGGCAGGGCCGAGATACTGCTGGAGGTGGGTAGGAGAATCCATCTAACCGAGCAAAGGAGAAAGGCACCCAAGACGCCCACCAGTTTCGCGATGTATCTTAGGAAGCAGCTTGCGAATAGGCCGCTCTCATCCGCCTGGCAGCACGACTTCGACAGGATCGTAGTTCTCGGTTTCGGTGAGCGTCGTCTGGTCGTTGAGCTGTTCGCTCGGGGCAATCTCGTATTGTTGGACCCCGACTCCAAGGTGATGCTCTCGATGAGAAGGGCACCGGAGGGAAGGGTGTCCCGTGGCACCGAATACGCATTCCCCCAACCTCCGCCCTGCCCTTTCCAGATCAAGGATCCGCAAACCCTGCGATCAACCCTTCAAAGGAAGGACTTGGTCAGGTCCCTCGCCATGGACCTGGGTTTGGGCAGACTCTATGCAAACGAGCTCTGCGCATCCGCCCATCTGGACCCCAACCTGGATCCCGCCCGACTCGGCGATGAAGAAGCCAGGACGATCATCGACTGGATCGAGTGGATGAACAAGGCCACCTCGAGACCCAGGGGATTCATCTACGGAGAGGACCAGCCCACCGAGTTCGCTCCGTTCGAGCTCGAGTCGATGAAGGAAGCTCCGAAGACCCTGGCTGACAGTTTCAACCAGGCCGCCGACCGGTACTACGTACACGGAGAGATGATGGAGCTCCGGGAGCAGACATCCTCAGTCACGGACGCAGAGCTGAAGCGCTTGGAGGAGCGACTGGAGATCCAGAGATCCCAACTCACCCGCCTGCTCTCCGAGTCGCAGAGCCACAGGGAAATGGGGAACGCGATCTATGCGAACTTCTCCCTGCTTGAGAAGATCCTGAATGCCATCGGCCCCAAACCCGACCACGCTTCCCGGCTCGGCGACACGATCCTCGCGGAGGCCGGAATGGCGGGCGGCGTTGAGAAATATGATCCGGCGACGAAAACCCTGACCGTGAATCTTGCGGGAGGTCGGGTGCTACTCAGCGTCAGGAAGACCCTGGGCGAGAATGCGGGGGAACACTACGCGACGGCAAAGGCGCTTGAGAAGCGTGCGGAGGGAGACAGGATTGCCATGGCTAAGACCCAAAGGCTGATCGAGATGGCACATGCCCAGGCTCCGACGGCAGAACGGCCCCGGGAAATGGAGGCCCCAAGGAGGCCGGATTGGTATGAGAAGTACAGGTGGTTCTTCAGCTCCGAGGGAAACCTGGTCCTGGCGGGGCGGGACATGCGGTCGAACGAGATGCTGGTGCGCAGGCATCTGGAGGAGCCGGACTTCTACGTCCACGCCGACGTCCATGGAGCCCCCTCCACCATCGTAAAGGTTGGGCGAGACACCGGGGCCGGGCCGGAGACGCTCAAGGAAGCCTGTGCATTCGCACTGATGCATTCAAGTCTTTGGAGGTCAGGGGTGACCGTCGGCGATGTGTACTGGGTCAGATCCGACCAGGTGAGCAAGAGGCCGACGCCGGGCGAGTACGTTGCCAGGGGGGCCTTCCTGGTGCGAGGCCAGCGCAACTACCTAAGGGGGCTTCAGGTTAGGTGCGGGATCGGATGGTTCGGAGATCGATTCATGTGCGGGCCTCTGCAGGCCGTTCAACGTCGATGCAGCCCCGCCCTTGAGATTACCCCTGGAGACGGAAAGAAGAGTGATATCGCAAAGCAGGTCGCCAAACGCCTCGGACCCAAGCACATGAGGATCGATCTGGATCAGATCATCCAGATCCTTCCTCCCGGACGGTCGTCCTTGGCCGCCATTCAAAACCAATAGCAGGCCACCGGAACGCGGGGAACCGACGCCCAGAAGGACACTTTTATTAGCGGAATGACCCGCAAAAAAACGGGGCCCGAAGTCAGGGCCTGAAGGTGGTGCATCGCCGTGTCCGAGATCCCGGTCAGGGACGCTATGAAGAGCGACTTGCTTACGGTGAACCGCAGCGAGACCATGGACAAGGTAGCCCGCCTGATGACCCAGTGGAACATCCCCGCGGTCATCGTCATCGACGGGACCAAGCCCATAGGGATGGTCACCGAGAAGGACGTTCTCGAGCAGCTCGTGGCCGAGGACCGCAAACCATCCAAGGTGCACGCCGAGGATATAATGTCCTCTCCTCTGGTTACGATCGGACCTGAGGAGACGATGTCCGAAGCTCTGGACAAGATGATACAGTTCGACGTCAGCCGCCTCCCGGTTGTGGAGGGGACCGAGCTGATCGGGATAGTCTCGAAGGCGGACCTCTCCAACGCCAAGGAGAGAGGGTACAGCTCCTACGAGCCGCTGGAGGATGAAAAATACGACGAGGAGGACTACCCGTATGGCCCGGCCATCTGCGAGATCTGTGGCCAGCACAATACCCACCTCCGTGTTGTGAATGGCCGCTATGTGTGCGATGATTGCGCCAACATCGCCCAGATGGATACCCTTTGACGCGCCCGAGCTAGGGCGACCATGACGCCCCCCTCAGCGCCCTGCCCTCTTCGTCCGTGACTCTGAAGTAGAAGCCCCAGGAACCCCTTCGGTTTACCACTTTCAGCAGGATGGGCACCCTACCCTTCCTCAGCACAGCATCTATTGTGTTCTGGTCGGGCTCAGCCCCCCTGGTGATGTCGAGTTCGAAGACGAGTCTGCCCTCCACCCACACCTTTGCACCATCGTCGCTGCCCAGATGAATCACCGCATTCGTATCATGAGAAAGGGCGACGTGGCACAGAGCATAGGCACATCTATAATCCGAGGGACGGAACAGCCGCCGCAGATCCACATACCCCGTGCTGCCAACCCCGACCCTCTGCCAGACGGCCCTGCCGCCCTCCCATTCATAGCTAGCTCCGAGATCAATCCCCTGCTCGGGAGCATAGACCGTGCCGAAGCCCTTGCCCTCCGAATTGTCGAATGGACCGATGACATGCCAGAATCTCGGTGAACCCGAAACGGTCAGAAAATCCACCCGGAGCCCATTCCGAATCTTGCTGGCAATGCCTTGAATGCGGCGATCCGAAAGGATCTCCGCTCTTGAAAGAACCTCCAAGTAGCTGTCCAGGTTGGGCACAACTGGAAGCGCATCGCTTTGGTGTCCACCGTAGCGTGCCATTTCTTCCTTTCCGAACTGCCACAGAGTCGAACCGTGACAATACACCCAGACGTATCTCCTGCACAGCATCCTGGAGATTCCCAACTGTCTTCTGAACTCCTCCACTGAGTAGTTCTCGCTCTTGTCTGCATAGGATCCGACGACCTGGTCTCCGAACTTCTCCTTCTTCCCGCCGTAGCCGAGGAAGCTCCCGGCGGAGTCGAAAATCTCCCGATAATACCCAAGAGGCCAGAGACCAAAGGCGATCGAGCATCGCTCTCTCCAGTAGGGCCACACCGATGCGGGTAGAATCTGCTGAACGATCTCGTCCAGCTGCTGGGCATAGCGCATGAGCCACTCCGTATCCGTCTTGGTGTACGATGATTCGGTCAGGAGATGGAGCCCGCCGGGGGCCTTGCGCCTGTGCATCTCGGTAACCATGCCCTCGAAGAGGTCGGAGGCCAGGGGTCCGTAGCACTCAGGGCCCTCCGGTAGGTGCAACAGCTCCATGGACGGGTACTCGTCCAGCATGGAGCGGACGAGCTCGGCCCCCCGAGCCTTGGCCTCGCCCCTCAGTTCATAGGCCGGGTAGTCGGGCTTGCGGTACCCTTCCCAATCAAGGTCGTACGTCTCGCTGATGTACTCGATGTCGATCGCGATGCCGCGGAAAAGCCCGTCCCGCGCAAGGATGGCGGCCTGCCGGAAGTTCTCGCACAGCCGGGCCCATCCGCCATCATCGAACCAGTCGGGCAGATGTGTGTAGAAGGCGACTTTGATGAAGTTGCGGTCCACGCCCTCCCTGACACATGCCTCGTTCATCCTCTTCAGGCGCACGTAGAGGGGATTCCGCTCCCCGACCAGTCTGCCGGATTCGGCAAGCCAGACATCGCTGTCCCAGTTACTCATTACGCCCCCGAGCATGAATCCTCGCACCCCGGCCGCTGCCCACTGCGCCGCGGTGTCGGCCAGGTACTCGAAGGGAATGGTGGCAAAGAGGATCGTGTGCGGCTCAACAGAACTGGATTTTCGGAACTTCATACGAGCCTGCTTAGCCCGTGCGTGACCGATAAGTCTTATGGTTCAGCGTTCTGCATATCCTGGGCCCAGCTCGAGGCAGCCAGCCGCCAGCAGGAGACGGCTTGAGCAGCTAGTAAGGCGCGGCATACCAATGAGGCTTCCCACCGGACCAGATCCGGCCGCGTGGCCGAACTTGAGGGCTATGACGATAGGGCCTCCGGCCCCCTCGTCGCTCCGACCACCAGCTTGGATGGAACCTCCTCCATCAGCCTTCGCAGTCCCTGTCGTCCCTGAAAGAGCTTCGGATCAAGGAACTCCTCCATCGGGCCGTCCTGCTCGGCCTCCTTTGAGACACCGTACCAGTAGACTATCATCCCGTGGCCGTATGCTTGCTCGTATCTGCTCACCTGGTACCTGTGATGCCTCCTGACGTGCTGAAGATCGCCGAAGAAGGCCTTGCTCTCGATCCAGGAGATGCCGGGATGCCCGTCGATCCTCTTGGGTGACGAGAACAGGAAATCAGGCGTGGGGATCCCGGTTCCACCCTTCTGATCCTCTTCGGTCTTGAACTGGTACCCTTTCTCGACTAACCATTCGGTCATGAGCTTTTCGCCCTGTTTGCCCAGTTCCCTGTAGATGTTGAGGGACCAAGGAGAGTCCATATAGTCGGCTTTGACCACCCGGGATATCTCGGTAGCCATCCGCCTGTGTTCCCGGTGCGTATCGTGCTGAATCTCCCCTCCGTCCACCATCTTGCGGAAATCGGCTTTGGACACTCCGATCTCGGAGGCGATTATCCTCCCTATCACTATGGGTGAGAAGCTCCTGCTCCGGGCGATCCTATCGATGGGTTCGCCCCTTCTCCAGTGGCCCACGAGCCTGGGCGCAAGGGCTTTTACCTTCCAGTAGTTGCGGATTATGTGGCGCCTGAGATCCTGGGTGTGGATCGCGACTAGAACGCCCGTCGGCAGGCCGGTGGAGTTGCGAACCTTGGGGACGTCACCAATCCAGCGAATGCTTGAGGAAAGTGATCTACACTCGGCTTCAGTCAGCTCAATCAAGAAATCATCTTTGAGTCATGGCCCTCAAGGGGCGTGTGGACGAAGTTACTTGCCGATCCCTCTTCGGATATCGAAGATAAATGTCTTTTTCGCTGGATTGCCCTGCCGGTCATGGATTTCCTAGCGGATCATGTGGCATCATTACTTCTTTCCGGAGCCATACCATCCCCCCGTGACGTGAAGATAGGCGCTGATGGCGGCGGTGATTGCCTCTCCCACGGCCACTCCGATCTGGTGGACGGCACCCGTGACATCGCCAGCGGCATACACGCCGTCGATATTCGTCCTCTGCATCCGGTCGACCTGGATGAAGCCCTCCTCCGTGGTCGCCACCCCGGCGTCCTTGGCGATCTGGCTTTGAGGGGATTCGCCAATCGCGATGAAGACGCCGTCGACCGGCAGATACGTGTCTCCGCAGCTCACAGTATCCCTCAACACAACTCCCTTGACGAGCTTCTCGCCCTGAATCTCGATGACCTGCTTGTTCCAGAGAACCTCAATTCCGCTGCCTAGGACCCTGGCCTTGAGCGCCGCATCGGCCCTCATATCATTCCTCCTGTGAACAATGGTCACGCCCGCGGCTACCTCCTTCAGATAGAGAGCCTCCATGGCGGCGGTGTTTCCTCCCCCCACCACCAACACCTTCCTTCCCTTGAAGAACACTCCATCGCAGACGGCACAGTAGCTCACCCCTCTGCCCCTGTATTCGGCCTCGCCCGGAACTCCAAGGGTCCTGTGGCAGCAGCCCGTGGCGATTATCAAGGCGTCCGACTCAAGCGCAAAGCTTCCGCCGACTGCCCTCTTCCTTTCTCCCACTAGGTCCAGACGCTCGACGCGCTCAGGTAATCTGAATTCGGCTCCGGCCGCCTGGGCCTGTTTGAGCATCCTCTCCGCCAACTCCATGCCGCGAAGGCTCTCGACGCCAGGGTAGTTCTCGACCAACCAAGCCTCGCCAGCCATGCCTCCCAGGGTTTCGCCAACCACAACCGTACGGAGGCCAAGCCTGGAACCGTACAGTCCCGCTGTCAGGCCCGCCGGCCCCGTCCCCACCACGATGAGGTCATGACCCTCCGCCATTGCCGATCGACTCGTGCCTAGATGATCGGCCACATATATGTTAGCTCCAGAAGGATCATGGGACCTGGACAGAGGATGGTCATGCGACATGGCTGCCGCAGCGATAGAAACGGTCTGGCGGGCGGACCCGGATTCGGCTCACACAGAGTACACTGACTTCATTTTTCAGCCCCACGACGCACAACGATCCAATGGGTTCCGGGACCACCCCCCTGAATCTGAAGGGGGCGTTCAGCTGTCTGGTACGAAAGACACCTGGCAAGGAGGAGCTAGTGCTCTTCTTCTTCCGAAAGGAGAGAGTCCTTGTAAAAGCGTTTCTGACCATGGCGGACGGAATGAGGCCCTTCAGATGCAGGATCGCGGCAGAGGGCATAGACTGGCACATGCAGCCAAAGGATGTCATGAGACGTGTTGCTGATGCAAAGCAGGTAGTACTGTCCCTGGATCCGCCAACCCTTGAGGCACGCGACGGGCTGGAGGTGCTCTTCTCGGGCTCGTCGCCCATCTGGGCGAGGCCCTGCAGGTTCTGCCTTCTGCGGGGATCTGTTCGGTTTCCGAAGCGAGCGGTGAAGTGCGGAATCGAGTCCATCTGCATCGATTGCGCCAAGGCACAGTTCGTCAAGGAGGCCCAATCCAAGGGTTGGAAGGCGTCCGACAGCATGGTTCGACATCTGGGGCGAATCCTGCAGAGCGCCGGCGACTACGATCTCGCTTGGAGGACGATCTCTCCGGACTACGATCCGGACCGGGATTGGAGCCGGAGTCTCTACGATGTCATCGAAACGAGGGCCTCAAAACGCGAGAGCATGAATGTACCGGAACTGATCCACCTCTACGATCACCGGGACCATTCGGAGAAGTTCGTGAGGAGGCTGGAGAAGCTGGGTGTGAAGTCCCTCCTTCCGGTGCAGGTCTCGGCGGTGAAGGCCGGACTGGTCAGAGGCGAGAACCTTCTGGTGGTTTCCTCGACCTCTAGTGGAAAGACCTTGATTGCCGAGATTGCCGGGATCCCCAGGGCCCTGGATGGCCGCAAGTTCCTGTATCTGGTCCCCCTTGTCGCGCTGGCCAATCTCAGATACTCGGAGTTTGACCACAAGTACCGTTCCTTGGGCCTCCGCACAGCAATCAGGGTCGGGGTCGGCAGGATCAGGACGGGCCCCAAGATGGAACTCAATACCGACATCGAGAAGTCAGACATCATAGTGGGCAGCTACGAGGGTATGGAGCAGGTGCTCAGGTCGGGAAATGCGAAACGGCTCGGAGACCTGGGAGCGGTGGCAATCGACGAGGTCCAGAACGTGGCAGACGAGGATCGAGGGGCCAGGCTGGACGGGCTGATCAAGAAGCTGAAGGTGATTTCGCCCCAAGCGCAGTTCTTGTACCTGTCCGCAACAGTGGGCAACCCGTCCGATCTTGCGTCCCGGCTCCGTGCATCTCTGGTCCTCTGCGACGAAAGGCCGGTTCCGCTGGAGCGACATCTGATCTCGATCTCATCCCCTGCCCAGAAACTCAGGCTCATGATCAAGCTCATCAGAAGGGAGTTCAGCACCGTCTCCAAGGAGGGCTATAGGGGCCAGACGCTGATCTTCACAAACTCGCGCAGGAAGTGCCATCAGTTGGCCTCCGCGATCTCGAGTCCGTCATGTCCGACCAAGGCCTATCATTCGGGCCTCTCCTATGAGAGGAGGAGTGCCCTAGAGACCCAGTTCATGCGGCAGGAGATCGCGGCCGTTGTCACCACGGCCGCCCTCGCCGCCGGAGTGGATCTGCCCGCCTCCCAGGTCATCTTCGAAACACTGGCCATGGGAACGGAGTGGATCACACCGACGGAGTTTCACCAGATGCTCGGCCGGGCAGGGAGGTTGGGCTTCCATGACTCGGGGAAAGCCGTGATTTTGATGGAGCCCGGCCGGACCTTCAGCCGTGCTGAGCGGATGACGGAGGACGAGGTGGCCCTGGACCTGCTCAACAGCAGGATAGAGGATGTCCGACCGGTCTACTCCCACGACGATCTGAACGAACAGGTCCTCGCCGATATCAGCACCTTCGGCATGCTGAGGCCCGAGGAGCTGGACACGATCCAAAGACGTAGCCTGGGTTTCACCTCAGACATTCGCTCCGTCGTGACGCCCCTTGTCCGGGATGGTATGGTTAGCAGGAGGTCGGGGTTCTATGCCATAACCCCGGTGGGGCGGATCGTCTCCTCGTACTTTCTTTCGCCTGAACAGTCGAGCCTCATGATCAAGGCCGCGAGAAGAGGTTTGTCCCCCCTCGAAGCGATCGTGTCCGCGAGCGTCTTCGATCGAGCCTACTTGTCGGAGAGGCTCCAGAAGCAGATCGAGAGTTCCTCCAGAAAACATATCTCTGTGAGGTTCTTCGACTCCGATGTCCTGGATCTCCTGTCCAGACCGAGAAAGGTATCCGGAGAATGGTTCAAGGGGGTGATCGGACGGATCACGGTCGATCTGCTCCGGTGCCGATGCAAGAGCTCGCCCCACTGCTCGTGCCCGCCGCTCCAGCTTTCCAAGACGATCATCGAACTGCGCCTCTCCGGACGCGATCCGGACGGCATATCCGCCGAGATCTACAGGCTTTACGGCATTGAGGCCTACCCAGGAGATCTCTTGGAGTATCTCAACGATGCAACCAGACTGGCTGAGGCCCTCTCAAAGCTTGCTGAGGTCATCAACAGGCCCAGAACGGCCCAGCAGGCCCAGCAGCTCTGCGAGAGCATCATGGGCTGACCCGGCAGATCAGATCGTATCCACGAAGGCCTCCAGCTCCTCCTCCGAGTCGAGCCTCACCCTGGGCATGTCTTTTAGCCTGCAGAACGCTTCTATCTCGCGGGTCAGATCGCCCGGGCTGGCCGAGAAGTGATTCGACCCGACGGCCGCGATCAAGAGATCCCGTGGTGCACTCATCTCGATGGGCGTGTTAGGCCACATCCTGCCCCAGAGGATCTTACTTTTCACTTCCTCGGTCATCTGGGTGATCGCTCCCATGCCGTACTGCATCCAGTACTCCCCATCGATGCGTGTGATCCTTGCAACGGTCACCTTTGACGGCTTGCTGTAGAAACCGACGGCTCCCCCCGATGCACCCTGGACCTGTCCCCTGATCCAGACCTCTGGAAGGCACTCGCACGCCAGTGGGGAGAGCGACGAGTAGTATATCGAGGCCCCTCCGCAGTTGGAGATTATCATAAGGTTGTCATCGACGTACTTGAGGTCGCCGAAGAGCGGGGGGCAGCTCGGGTTGATCTGATGTAGGAGCGCGCAGGTTACCAGGCCCTTTATGTCGCCTTCACATACCACCGGTATTACCGGCTTGGTGCCCTCGGCGTCCTCGGGATAGGGGATCAAGGAGGGTATGAGACAGGGCGTCACCCCGTACTCCACGGACAGCTCCGGCTGACACCTTATGGATGCGCCGAGAACCGCCTCCCCTTCGGCGATCCTGGCCATCACGCTGTCCTTTGCTGCAAGGTACAGGGCTACCTCCCTTCTGAGGGACTCCTGTGTTAGCATCTCCTCGTCGTACTCGATCCTGCATCCGCCTCTGGAAAGCCAAGATACCATTGCATCTATCCTTTTCGCCTGGCCCAGAAGCTCCTCGGCCCGCCTGATCAGCCCATACTGTTCCTCCATGAGGAAGTCCCCGACGAGGAAGCTCTTGAGTCTTGGGAGATCGTCCTGCAGGTGCTCCATTCTGAGGCAGTAGGAGAAGCCCCAGAGAAGGAGGGATCCCCTCGCCAGCTTGGACCCCGCACTGACTCCTCGTATCCAGGGCAACACCCCCTCCTTTCTTCCCTGGATTCTGGTATGCCTAAGCATGTTGGCATTCGCGGCGTTCTCCCAGAAGCTTGCCCCGATAGAGGAGATGCAGGTCGACGCCGCCCAAGCGGGGTTGTGTTCTCCGTACAGCATAACGGGCAGATTCAACTCCCTGACAAGTGCTATCGGCAGCATGGGCTCGGTCCAGTGCCAGCATCCGAGGATGAGGCATTCCACCCCCCCAGCTCTCAGAATCTCGACGGCCTTGTCCACCTCGGGCTTGGACCGGATGCCGAAGGTTCCAGCCTTGGCCCAGTCCTTCCTCAGCCTCTTCATGGGATCTATGACCTTCACGCTCTGACTCGCAAGAAACCGGGTCAGCGATCGATGGCACTCAAACAGATAGGCCTCCCTCTCCACAGCCAATCCCGTATCTCGGGGATCCGTGAAAGTGACGACCCCTACCACAGGTCGCGTCTGGGTCAAACCGACACCAACCCCCTCCCCGCTTCGAAGGGCATATATATGATGCGGTTGCCTTGGCCACAGGAGATTGCACCTGGTTGATATCATGTTCTAAGGTCCGCCGCGGTAGACCGCTAACACGGTCTCCTGACCGCGACCCTGACGAGCTTGCTGCCGCAGACCGGGCATATGTCCCCCTCACCGGCACACTCCTTACCGCAGCCGGAGCATGCTTTCTTCCACTCAAAGACCGACCTTATGCCTTTGGTCATGATCGGGCTGTACCTCAGATTCAGAACCCTGGCAAGGTTCTGAATTCCGTAGTCGTCGGTCAGGATCGTGGGGTCCTGCCCCCCGGAACTCAGATCCAGAGCCAGGGCAATGACCCTCACGTCCGTTTGTGAGAGGCGTCCGCCGAGCTTTCTGAGCTCTTCCTCCACTCGGTCCACGTTGGCTGCAGAGGCGTCCCAGACTCTGAGCGAGTGCCTGGTCAGGGACACGCCGATCAGGGCCGAGGCTGTCAGACCCCTGGCCTCCTTGACAACCTCTGGGACTGTGTAGCTCTCCCCGTCCTCCGGCATGTAGCCGCCGATCACGGAGGAAGTGTCCAGTACGTAGACGCTGGGCGTGGTCGGCTATCCCCCGATCCTTTGACGCAGCTTCCTCCAAAAGAGGTTTGTATCCGTCACCGCGAAGACTGCTCTTGTCTCGGACCTCTGGACCTTGATCTCCATCCCCTGCCGGGCCGTTGCTACGACTTGTCCGTCCGTTGCGAGCGTGCACTCCTCTCCGGGCATGATGTTGATCCCTCTGTCGGCCGACACAACCACGGGCCGGGCCGGCTTCAGAGCCCCCAAAGGTGCCAGCGTCAGGGCGTCCAGACCCCCCTCCACCACCGGACCTCCGACCGAGAGGGAATGGCCGGTTGAACCCGTAGGCGTTGCCACGACCAGACCATCCGCCTCAAGCGCCAGATCGCCCAGCGATCCGATCTGAATGTTGGCGCGGAACACCTTGCCGACCCTGGTACCAAGCACGAGAAGCTCGTTCAGGGCGGACCCAAGCTTCTCCGCGCCCAGCTGCACCTCTATCTTCATCCGCCTCTGCAGTTCGAACCTGCCTTCAGACAGCTTCTTAAGCGAGGACCTAAGCTCCCTGGGCTCAACCTGGCTGAGGAAACCCATCCTCCCCATGTTCACGCCGAACACGGGTGTCTCCCTGTCACCGAAGGATCGCACCGCTCGTAGTATCGTGCCGTCTCCCCCGAAGACCAGTACCAGGTCGACGGCCCCGCCCGGCTCCAGAACACGGTACCTCGACGAGACCCCGGGGTCCTTCTCCGCCATCTTCCTGAGGAGTTGATCCTCCAGGAAAACCTCGGTCTTGCTCCTCAGGTGGTCCGCCGATTCCATGGCAAGATCGATCGCTCTGGGTAGATCGTTGGACATCACGCCTATCCTTTGAAGTCTCATGCTGGTCGAGCCTCGGGACCGGTGCTGCGCGATGTTCAGCCCCGTCCAAAAATATTTATATCTTCCTCAGGCCGGGGTTGGCCAAGAAGTCGATTCTGATGACCCGAAGGGTGGCTGAGGTTCGAACTCTGAAGGTCGGCTATGCCGTCATGATAGATGACCAGCCTTGCCGCATCATGAGCTACACGACATCGAAACCGGGAAAGCATGGTGCGGCGAAGGCCCGGGTGGAGGCCATTGGCATATTCGATGGCCAGCGCCGCTCCTTCATCCTTCCGGTCGATTCCAAGATCGAGATTCCGGTTGTCGAGAGGAAGACCGCCCAGTATCTGGCAACGATGGGCAAGGCGATCCAGGTCATGGATCTGGGAGACTACTCAACTTTTGAGATCGATAGGCCCGATCTGCCGGGTCTTGTTGAAGGCGCGGAGATCGATTACACCGAGTTCGAGGGCAGGCGGATGATTGAGCGGGTCAAGAGCTCCTAGGAAGCCGAGATCATCTCGCGGTTCTGGGCCGGTCAGGAAGAAGATTGAAGACATGCAGATCGGGCCGGACCTGACGGCCGCCGGCCTCGTGGATGAGCTGGGCAGGGGGGGAGTCTTCGGTGCCGGTCGAGTCAAGAAGGCAGCCGACATCCTGGAGAAGATGGTCGGCTCTGATTCCACGAACTTCCTAGGTCTGGCCGGTGCCATGGTTCCCGCAGGCCTCAGACGCATCATAGCCCAGATGGTGCGGGACGAAATGATCGACGTGGTGGTATCCACCGGAGCAAACATCACCCACGACATCATGTGCTCGTTCGGCGTGCCTCAATGGAGGGAGGTGTCCTACTCCAGCGATGCCCATCTGAGGGCGAAGGGCGTCAGCCGGATCTACGAGTCCTTCTTGGAGGAGGAGGCGTTCACCATCTTCGAGCGCAGGATCACCGATCTTTTCGACAAGTTCCTGCCTCAAAGAAAGGACCCGATCTCACCCAGTGAACTCCTCTTCGAACTGGGTTCCAGGATCGATGATGATGGTTCGCTCACGGCAACGGCCGCAAGGATGAAGATCCCCGTCTTCATACCGGCCTTCCCCGATTCCATTCTGGGAATGCAGACCTTCTTCTACTCCCAGACCCACCCGATCAGGCTTGACGTGCTGGCCGATCTTGGCAGAATCCTCGAGATCTCCTTCGCAGCCGACCCCTCTGGTGCCCTTCTGATTGGGGGTGGCGCTCCCAAGAACTTCATCCTTCAGAGCAAGCTCGTGGCACCGAAGGGATTCCGCTTCGCGGTTCAGATAACGACGGACAGGCCTGAGGCCGGCGGGCTCTCCGGTGCCACCCTGGATGAGGCGATATCATGGGGCAAGCTTGAGGAGGACTGCCAAGCAGTGACCGTATACGGAGACGCAACGATAGCCCTGCCCCTGATCGTTGCCGCTGTGCGTCAGCGACTCCGCAACCCACCCTCAGCACGGGGAGGGAGCGAGTGAAGTACGTCATACTGGTCCCGGACGGGATGGCTGATTATCCACTGCGCGAGCTTTCATGGCGAACGCCTCTCATGGCGGCCCGGGCGCCCAACGTGAAATCGCTTGGGATCGGAGGAGAAATGGGCCTATTCGTCAGCGTCCCGAAGGGAACCCAAGCCGGGAGCGATGTTGCGAACATGTCCATCATGGGTTACGACCCTTCGACCCACCTGACGGGAAGGGGTGCAATCGAGGCCGCCGCCCTGGGGATACTGCTGGAGCAGGATGAGATTGCGTTCCGGTGCAACCTTGTCACCCGAGCGGGCAACATTCTCTCTGACTACTCCTCCAGCTACATCGACAGCGAGGACGGAGCCCGGCTCATCGAGGCCTTGAGAGCAAGTCTGGAATGCGACTCGGTGAGGCTCCACGCCGGCAAGAGCTTTCGCAACATTCTCGTTCTCAAGGGCGACTACTCGTCCGAGGTTGTGACAACGCCCCCCCACGACATCGTCGGTCAGCCGTATCTGCCCTACCTCCCTGAAGCCCGGGACCCCGCAGCCAGACCAACCGAGAACCTGGTCAGAAGGCTCATCCTTCGATCGACCGAGATACTGGACGACCACCCGGTCAATGAGAGAAGAAGGGCGGAAGGCCTGAATCCTGCCAATATGATCTGGCCATGGAGCCCCGGGCGGAGGCTCAGGATACGACCTTTCAAGGATCTGTGGGGGGTCACGGGCACGGCAATATCGGCCGTGGACACGGTGAGAGGTCTGGCGAGAAGCGCCGGCATGGATGCCCCACTCATACCCGGGGCTACCGGGTTCATCGACACCAACTACGAGGGTAAGGCCAACGCCGCACTGGATGCACTGAAATCATGCGATCTGGTATACGTCCATGTGGAGGCCATCGATGAAATGGGGCACTCGGGCAGTCTTGATGGCAAGATCAAAGCCATCGAGGACTTCGATCACCGCCTTGTCCGCAACCTCCTTTCTGGTTTGGAGGACCGAGGGGTAGATTACAGGGTCTCGGTCATACCCGACCATTTCACTCCGTGTACCGTCAGAACCCATGTGAGGGATCCCACCCCATTCGTTATAGCCTCGTCCAATGGTCAGACAAAGGAAGGCATGGAGTACAACGAGCAGAACGCACGATTGGGACGACTCGGCGTCCTGGGCAAGGACCAGTTCATCCGGGCCCTTCTTCTGCACCAGCCTTGTCCTCGAGATGAGCTCGGTTGACGATGTATTCGCCGCGGCATGTCTTCCAGCTCACCTCGGCCGAATCGATGACGATCCGCCTCGAGAAGATTGGGCAGTCCAGCACCAGAGTCTCGGCTTCCCCGCCTTCAAAGGATAGCCCGATTCCTCTTTCGGCCTGAACTCTCCTCAGCTCCTCAACCGCATCGACATCGATGATCCTGCCCAGCCATTCGGGACCGAGCCCATCGGCGTACACCCCGACGATCATCACCTTGTAGCCCGCCCCCAACATCTCCCCATATAGGGCTTCGGGATCGGCCCCCCAGAGAGGAGCTAGCACATCGATTCCGAGGTCATCACATATCCTGGAAACCCTGGTGAACTGGTACCTAGAGCCTATGGCCCCCACCAGAACCCCATCGATCTCCAAGGGTCGGAGGGCTTCCCTCAGGTCCTCGAGCTCCCTCTCCTTGACGCCCTTACTTGCTCTTCGCACATGGAGGATTCCCATGGATTCGGCTTGCATGGTGGTCAGCCAGAGATTGGGTACGTGGAACATGTACGAATCATCTCTCTCCGGGAAGACCGTTACGGCGTAGGCCACGTCATGTCCGCCTTTGAGGGCGCGTTGGATCGAGAGTACGCTGTCCTTTCCCCCGGAGAGAAGCGAAGCAAGCCTCATTTGCCAATCCTATCCGCTGTCGCAGGTCCGAGTGCGTTATTAAGTGTGACAAGGCTCAACTATGGCGAGCTGAGAGCAGTATCACTGCTCTGGTCAGCCAAAGGCTAGGCATCATCCTTCTAGGCCACGCTCGTTGCAGAGCCGCGTGTAGGTGTCAACCGAGGCCTGATTCAAAAGTCCTCTCACCTACTTGGGCCCTGAAGCCCCATCAACCTGAATGTGCGTCAACCGACCGGACATTCCGGAGGGCACATGGCATGAATGCCTTGTGCACCCCTCTTGAGACGGAGGGACTTGACCGGCTTGACAAGCGTTCTGCTATTCCCTATCCCAGAAGTACCTATCCTTCTCGTCCCGGGTCTCGCAGATGTTAACGAAGTTGTGCTCGACCTGATCCCAGTCCCTCTCGTAGATGTGTAGGGCCGAGCTAATGTCAACGTACCTGCCGACTCCGCAGCCCAGTCTGTCGGCCATCATCCTCTGCATCTTGGTGAACGCGTAGACGTTCAGCCACCAGGCCTTCCATAGATCCCTCGATCTCCAGTAGGTGTGGAACTCAAGCTTGCCATCCAGGATTCTGCACCAGACCCGCTGCAGACATGGTGGATCGTCCTTCCACTGGTCGTGAACGGGCGACCATGTGATCGCCTGAGCCCTCCTTGTATGGGGGGCCGTGGAGAGTTTGCGGACCATGTAGTCCACCTGGTCTACGAAGGGCGGCTGAGGATAGCGGTCCGGACCCGCCGGATAGCCGAAGAGCCTCTGATGATAGGTGTACCACCAATCCTTTCCGATGCGGTGGTCCTCCGTCCCGTTCAGTATCTCCTTGGCGTAGCTGTCCTTCCTGTGCCATGCGAAGACCGCCCTGTGGACAACGGGCTGGCTCAGGGGCTCCAGCACCTCAATGCAGCCAACAACATCCTTTGATCGTTCCCCATACTCGGTCGAGATGACAGATCCCTTGTGCCAGGTGTGAAGAACAGCTGCCTCCCACGCTCTTCCTATGCTGGTTTCCGTGATGCACATGAAACGATCGGTCAGCCAACCATCCCCTTCTCATTCGTGTATCACAACTCTCGCCGCCTTCCTCTTGAGCCTGAAATAGAAGAAGACTGACTGTATCAGCATGAGGGCTGGGAATATCTCCAGCCTGCCCGCCCACATATTGATGATCAACATGACCTTGGCAACGGCACTCATGGAGGGCATGGTTATCCCAACCGACATCCCTACGTTGCCCTGGGCCGAGCAGACCTCGAAGATGATGTCGCTGGCGGAGTACACCGGCCCGAGGGCGTGCATCATGACGATGATTCCCACGACCAGAAGTATGAGGTACATGAATGAGAGGGTCGCAGCCTCCAGTACGACCTCGGATGTTTCCTCTTCGGAGAGAACCACCTTGCCAAGCTTCTTGGGCACATAGGTCCCGGGAGGCAGGAAGGTCTGCATGAACTTCCAGTTGGCGCCCTTCGTCACAAGTATGAGCCTGACAAGCTTGATCCCACCGACGGTCGAGCCCGCCGCCCCTCCAGCTATCATGGCGAGGGAGATGAGGAGCTTGGCCTGCGGAGACCAAGGGTGCACATCGGCGGTCTGCAGACCCGTACAAGTCAGGGCGGATACGAACTGGAAGGAAGCCACTCGCATGGATTGAAGGATCCTGCCCGCAAATGGACCCCTGAGAAGCAGTTCGGTTGCCAGAAGAATGGTACCAAGAGTGCACAGGCTGAACAGGGCCTTGTTTTGGACATCCCCGAGGAAATCTCGGAACCTCCTTCTGAAAACACTGTTATGAACCACGAACGAGATCGCGCCTAGCAGCATCAACGGGATCATGGCCATCTCTATGACGGGGTTCCCGTAGCCTGCGATGCTGTGGTCTCTCACCGAGAAGCCCCCGGTTGCCAGCGCGGTCATGCCGTGGTTGATCGAATCCCACAAAGGCATCCCGACGATTGTGAGGAGCAGAATCCCGGCCACGGTATAGATCAGGAAGATCTTCCAGATCTGCCGGACGGTATCCACAATCCTCGGCTCAAGCTTGTCCACCCTACCCTCTCCCGCGTAGAGGGAGAAAGCGCCCGTCCCGGGCCTTGCCAGAATGGCCAACATCAACACGATAACGCCGACCCCCCCGACCCACTGCGTCACCGTTCTCCAGAACTGCAGGCTGCGGGGCAAAAGCTCCTCGTTGTCCACCATGGTGAGTCCCGTGCCGGTCCAGCCCGACATGGCCTCGAAGTATCCATCCAGAACGGTCATATTGCAGAAGAGCCCGGAATCCGGCGGTATCGACTGTGAAACAAGGACGTAGGGCACCGCGCTGACGACCGGCATCAGCAGCCAGCATATGGCAGCAGCCATCATGCCGTGCTTGTCTCGGGCTTCGGGCGAATCTCTGAAGGGCAGGTAGAGCGCAAGGCCAACCGCGAAGGAGGACAGGGAGCCGACGATGAAACCTGGAATCGCGAAGATCTCGCTGAAGACAAGGCAGACCGGGAGAGGCACGAGCAGGAGAAACCCAATGAGAATCAGAAGCCTGCCCACTATGTTAGAAAGGATCCCAAGATCGCGTTTCTGAACCAGTAGATAGCTGGTCACGGGGCCTCTCCGGGTCACCTATGCCCCCATGTTGCTTATTATCTCTTAGCATCAGGCACCGGCGGCACCCGAGGTTTGGGGCGAATCCGAGCGTATTAATAAGCTCGGGACAAGTGGCCAGAACGAGGGCGCGCGATGAGCGAAGAACGTTCCTATGCTGAGGCGGGCGTGGACATTGAGAGATCAAAGAGGGCTATCTGTTCCCTCGGCGAGTGGCTCGACAGGACCCTGTCCTTCAGGAGCGAGAGTACCTTCGCGGACGTCAAGGGGCACTATTCAGGCCTGTATCGGCTGGGGCACGGCAGGGTTCTTTCCATGAGCACCGACAGCGTCGGCACGAAGATGATCGTCGCAGAGATGATGGGCAAGTACGACACGGTCGGCATCGATCTACTTGGCATGCTTGCAAACGACATCATCTGCGTTGGATCGACCCCCGTGGCAATGGTGGACTACATCGCTGCTGTCAAACCCGATCCTGCCGTATTGGCCGAGATAGGCAAGGGCATATACGAGGGCTGCAAGCAGGCCAAGGTCGTCGTTGTCGGAGGGGAAACGGCCACGGTTCCCGACATCGTGAAAAGCCTGGACCTTGCGGGAGCGATTGTCGGCCTATCCGAGGAGAGGGATCTGATCTTGGGCAACCAGATAGCAGACGGGGACATCGTCGTCGGCCTCCAATCCAACGGAATGCACTCAAACGGTTACACCTTGGCCCGCAAGGCCTTCTTCTCGTGGAACCAGTACTCGGTTCACGATCCACTGCCGACCGACCCCTCCATGTCCGTGGGCGAAGCCCTCATGGTGCCAACTCGAATATACGTGGATGTAGTCTCGGAAATCCTCCGCCAGCTCAGGCCCCATGGGCTGGCGCACATCACCGGGGGAGCAGTGACCAAACTCCGAAGGCTCAAGAGAGGCGTGGGTTATCGTGTCGACAACCCTATGAAGCCGCAGCCAATCTTCGAGGCCATCCGCAAGCTTGCCAAGGTCCCCTGGCCCGAGATGTACAGAACCTTCAACATGGGCATGGGCTTCGCGGTGATAGTCGACCCCGGAGACAGGGATCGGGTAATCGACATCTGTGAATCACGCGGCGTGGAAGCCAAACCCGTTGGCACAGCTGCCACGGATATGGATGAGAGGGTGACGGTCAAGGCCCAGGAGAGAATGGTTCTCTAGCCCTTGTAGCCCCAGGACTGGCGCGCGACCTGCATCACCCTCTCCACTTGCTCCGACGCAGTCCCGATGTAAGTCTTGGGATCCATGGCCAGCCCGATCTCCTCGGCCGACAGCACGCGCGATATCCTTGCATCGGCCTTGAGGACGTCTGACAGACTCAGACCTCCCGATATCGCCTTCATCGACAGATCCCTTATCATCGCATGCGCATCCTGCCGCCCGATCCCCTTCTCGACCAAGGTCATCATCACCCGCTCGGCCATTATGAGGCCCTTGGTGATCCCGAGGTTTCTCGCCATGTTCTCCGGTTTCAGCTCAAGGCCGCCGAGCACCTCGGATCCCAGACAGAGCATGTAGTACAGATACACCGTCGCATCGGGGATGATCACCCTCTCGCAGGATGAGTTCGTAAGATCCCTCTCGTGCCAGAGAACATTGCAGAGAAGTTGGGGCTCCACCATCGACCGGATCACCCGCGCCAATCCGCAGATCCGCTCGGAACGCATCGGGTTCCTCTTCGAGGGCATGGTCGAGCTGCCCACCTGCCCGGACCTGAAGCCCTCCATCACCTCGTCTATCTCGGTGCGCTGAAGGTTCCTTATCTCGGTGAAGATCTTCTCCAGGGTTGTCGCGATCTGCGCAAGGCAGAAGATGTACTCCGAGTGCCTGTCCCTCTGGAGAACCTGGTTGGTCACCAAGGGCTCACCCAGACCCAGATCCTCCATCACGAGGCTCTGGATCTTCATGGCGTGAGGACCCATGCTGGCCTGTGTTCCGACGGCGCCCGTCATCTTGCCGACGCACACTCTCTTGGAAGCCTCGTCCGCTCGCTCGATGTTGCGCTGCATCTCACAGGCCCAGAGAGCGAACTTCATGCCCAGCGTGGTGGGAAGGGCGTGCTGCCCGTGGGTCCTACCGATGCAGACAATGTCCCTGCATTGAAGCGCCCGGTCGAGAAGCATATCCCTAACTTCTGCGGCCTTCCCTCGGACAAGCTTCAGAGAATCCCTCAACTGTAGACTCAGGGCCGTGTCGGTGATATCGTTGGAGGTCGCCCCCAGATGGACGTATCTCCCCGCACCGCCCTCACACGCCTCGGTCATCGCCATCACCATGGCCATGACATCATGGTGAATCTCGGCCTCGATCTCCGACACCCTCTCCAGGGACACGTACGAGCAGGATGCCTTTCGTGAGACCTCCTCGGCGGCGCTCTGAGGGATGTTGCCAACCTTGGCATGAGCCCTCGCCAGGGCTGCCTCGACCTGCAACTGCCTTTCGAGCTTGGCCCTGTCGTCCCAGATCGCTGCCATCTCGGGTCTGGAATACCTCCCGCTGTCTATCGGTGTAATCGCCAAGGAGGACCACCTCGCTTTCGCATCTGGCAATCTGTAGATAAATCGATCCGAAAACCGCGGGGAACGCCCTTCGGTCTACAGGAACATCGCTTCGTCTACCCGTCTGATCTCACTCGGCAGCTTCTCGGGGGGAGCCTCGGTCTCACCTGGCTCCTCCTCGGAATAGGCGGGCACCACCCCTATGTTGTGCTCCTCGAACTTCTTGACCAGCAACTCGAGCCTGGTCATCTTCTTCTCGAAGTTCCTGGAGTTGATTATCCTCCAGACGAACTCTTCCGAGAATATCACGGCCAACTTCCAAACACCGGCAGCCCCGGTAGGCCGCCCTTCATTTAAATATGACTCTGTTCGCCCGTTCCGGTGATCCTTCAGGGCTCCGGGACGATGAAATCGTCACCGCCTTCGTAGACCATCTGGATCTGGGTGTAGAGGTCCTCCATGCCTCTGCCCTCCTTTGCCGAGATCTTCACTAGACTGAAAGAGCCCTCCGTTTCCGCCAGAAGGGTGCACAAACCCGAGGCAAGGACGCCAAGCGAACCAGTTTCCGACAGAACCGCATCATGGAGGACATCGGGCTCTGAGACCCACGTATCGATGGTCTCCATGTCCTCCTCGGACAGCATATCGCACTTGCTCAATGCCCTCGCAACCGGCACTCCCAGCCTCAGCTCCGTGGTGGCCGAAAGCAGGAGGAGGGAGGTGAAGCTTGAGGCGGTCCGCACCAGAAAAGGATCAAAGAGGAAGACCGCAATCGTTTTCTCCTTCCCCAGAGCTTGGACCACATAGGCGCCCGACGGTCTGAAGGTAAACAGCTCCAGCTGGCCGGGAGTGTCGACCACCAGGTAGTCCGGATCGTAGGTTTCTATCTCGCTGAGGATGTCCTCGAAATCTTCTGCAATGAGATCGGCCGCCGCGATAATGGCTCCATTGGGACCCAGGCCGTATGTGTCCATTACCTCATCGAGCTTGACGTATTCCCTCACATCAACATCAGGGATGTAGGGGAGCCTCTCCGCGCCGGGATCAAGATTGGCCACCATTGCGTTGGTCCCCCGTTGCCGAAGCCATTCCCTGCAGGCACTGGCCATGGACGACTTCCCGCAGCCAGCCGTTCCCAAGAAGAAGAGCACCCTCATTTCTTCATCATTCTTCAACACATGTCAGCCCCTCAAAAGTGTGATCGGAGCACGACAAGGGTTTCCCGACGGGGGAAGCTGATGAAGATGGCCTTGATTCATCAACTCCTCTAAGGGGGGTGAAAACCGATATAAGAGGACCCTTCGGCTACCCATCTCATGACTCTTCCCAGCCGGATCGCTGGGATGAAAACGGATCTCGTCAACGTCAAAGTCAAGTCGAGCCTGCCCCAGATCGATCTGATGGTCGACAGGATCGGTCCCTTGGTCGCCGGCACGGAGGTCAGCCTCGAGCGGTGGCAAGCCGAGATACTCAGGGACTTTGGCAAAGTGGAGGGACCCAAGGACTCCAACACTCTGCTGTCGGAGGCGTTTGCCCTACGCGATCGAGAGCAGCGGAGCCGGACGCTTGAGAACGTGGCGGATATCTTCCATGTCTTCCCCGAGATCCTGTCCGTGCTTTCCAAGGAAGGCATGCTAACCCAGAAGAAGGCGGCTGTCAGATCCCTCTTTGAGGACGTGGTCTCGTCCCGCACAAACAAGGTGACTAGGATGGCAAGGATGGCCCAAGATCCGGGCGACGCACTCAGCCCCGAGGAGATGTGGCTCTACTGGTCCCTCAGAAGGGTATTCGACGCCTGGAGACATGACACCGGCCTGCTCATAGAGCAGGAGGAAAATGGTAGAGGATGAGGCAGAGATTCCTAGAGTTCTACAGATCGGTGGAGAGAGAGAGCACGCTTATCTATCGCCAGGCTGTTCGCGAGATGCTACTGGCGGATGAGATCTCGCTCACTGTCGAATTCGGGGATCTCCGAGGCTTCGACCCGGACCTGGCCCGGGAAGTCATCGAGAATCCCAAGAAGGCGGTGGATGAGGCCTCGGCGGCCATAAATGATCTGCTCAGGATGGAGGGGGAGGAGCAGCTTGAGGAAATCCATGCCAGGTTCCGGGGCCTCCCCGACCTGACCCAGATCCGGGATATCAGAGCCAAGCACATCGGGACGCTGTTGATGATCGAGGGCGTCGTAACCCGCGTGACCGATGTCAAACCCGAACTTAGTGAGGCGATCTACAGATGCGAGAGGTGCGGAGAGACCATAAGCGTCATTCAGTCTGACGCGAAGATCAAGACGCCGGCCCTGTGCGAGAACCGCTCCTGCGCATCCAGGGGGCCGTTCACCCTCATCGGGGAGCAGTCCAAGTTCATCGATTGGCAAGGCGTCCGAATCCAGGAAAAGCCGGAGAACCTACGAGGCGGAAGGATGCCCGTCTACATCAACACCATACTCCGCGAGGATCTCGTCGAGAGGATACAGCCCGGAAATCGGGCGACGCTCACCGGCACGCTCAAAGCAACCCAACCGCTCCTGAAAGGCAGAACGACGGGGACCGTGCTTGAGAAGCACATCGAGGTCAACCACATCGAAGCCCAGGAGAGGGGAATAGAGGAGATCGAGATAACAAAGCAGGACATGGTAGAGATAGAGAGGCTGTCGAAGGATCCTCTGATCTGCCAGAAGATAATGAAGTCGATCGCCCCATCAATCTGGGGATACGACCCCATCAAGGAGGCCATCGCCCTTCAGCTCTTCTCCGGGAAATACCGGTTGCTCCCCGATGGAACATGGCAGAGAGGCAACATCAACATCCTTCTCGTGGGAGACCCCGGAGCCGGGAAGAGCGCGCTGTTGACCTACACCAGACACCTGGCGCCCCGAGCCGTTTACGCCTCGGGCCGATCCAGCTCGGCTGCGGGTCTCACCGCAGCCGTCCTCCGTGATGAGATGAGCGGGGGCTTCGTCCTTGAGGCCGGGGCTCTGGTCTTGGCGGACGGAGGGATCGCATGTCTGGACGAGTTCGAGAAGATGAACGAACAGGACAGGGCCGCGATACATGAGATCATGGAGCAGGGAACCCTCTCGATAGCCAAGGCGGGCATCGTGGCAACTCTGAACGCCAGAACCTCGGTGCTGGCCGCCGCGAACCCGAAGTACGGGCGGTTCGACTCCTATCGTAGCCTTGCTGATCAGATCGAGCTCCCACCCACCATACTTTCCAGGTTCGATCTGATCTTCCCGATAAGAGATGTCCCGAAGGAAGAGAAGGATCGGATGATTGCCCAACACATACTCAGGTTCAGATCCATGCCTGATGAAGGCCCGTCGCCCGAGATCGGCCCCGAGATGCTCAGAAAATACGTGAGCTACAGCAGGAAGAACATCAGCCCGTCCATAGGGGAAGAGGCCGCCAAGCGGATGGAGGACTTCTACGCGGATATGAGGAGAGGAGCTGCCGAGGGCACCAACCCCATCCCGGTTACCCCGCGCCAACTGGAATCCATAGCCAGACTCTCTGAGGCCCGGGCCCGGATGAGGCTGAGCGACGAAGTATCAACCGAGGATGTGGACCGAGCCATAAGCTTGATGGAGTACTGCCTCAAGAACGTCGGAGTTGACCCAGAAACGGGCAAGATGGACATAGACAAGATGCTGACGGGCAGATTCAGGTCTCAGTGGGACAGACTGGTCAGCCTCAGCGACCTGGTTAAGGAGCTATGTCAGAAGCACGGTGGCCTGGTGCCGATCACCGAGTTGCTGGAGAAGGCTCAGGATCAAGGCATCGAGCCCAAGGATGCGAATCGCTTCTTGAGCGAGATGAAGAGAAAGGGGGAACTCTACGAACCCAAACTGGGCTACCTGAGCCGGGCTTGAGGGGTCGACGAGGGAGCGGATGAGCTGAGAAAGATACTTAAGGTTTCCCCAGGGTGCGATACCAGTTCAGCGCCCCTCTCTTTCTCCCCGGTGGTCGATTGAACCCTGCTGAGACGTCCAGAGCCATTCTGAGGAACCACTTCCTCTGCTCGACCTGTCTGGGGAGGCAGTTCACTCACGACTTCCCCGGCCGCCCCAACCAGGAGATCGGCCGGGACATGGCTGATTCCGCAGGTCTCGCCTCAGATGGCCGCGAATGCTTCATATGCCATCCGCTGAGGGAGCAACTTGCCGCTCTTGAGAAGCTGGCCTTGGAGCTGACAAAGGACATCGAGTGCCGCACCATGCTGGTGGGCGTGAGCATCCCCGACGAGATCATCAAAAGGGAGGACGAGCTTCGGATGAGGTATTCGCTTCTCGGGAGCGAGTCGATTCGACGAGAGCTGAGCAGGGAGGTTGGCAAGAGACTTGCCCCCAAGCTTGGCCTAGAGATAGACTTCGAGAAGCCGGACGTTACGCTCGTCTTCGACCTGAACAGAAAGGAGCCCCGGGTCGACGTGCAGATCAACCCGGTCTTCATCTTCGGGAGATACAGGAAGCTTGAGAGAGGGTTGGCCCAGACCAAAAGATACTGCTTCTCGTGTCGCGGAAAAGGGTGCGAGGCCTGCCTTTACACTGGTTACGAATCCACAGAGGCAATCGAATCCATGGTGGCCAAGGAGCTGATGGCAGCCTTCCAGGGCAGCGACTGGAAGTTCCACGGTGCCGGGCGAGAGGACGTCGATGCCAGGATGCTGGGAAACGGCCGGCCCTTCGTCCTCGAGATAATCAAACCCGGGAAGAGGACCGCCGATCTGTCGAATCTGGAGAGAGCCATAAACCTCAAATGGGGACAGAGCATCGAGATACTGGACCTGAAGTACTCCGAAAGAAGGGAGATGCAGCGCATCAAGACGAAGAAGTTCGATAAGACCTACGAGGTCGTCATCGCCTACAGAGGAGCGGTGGGTGAAGAGGCCATCAGAGCCCTTCCTGACAAGCTGTCGGGTTGTGAGGTAAGGCAACAGACCCCGCTTCGGGTCATGCCGAGGAGAAGGGACATCGTGAGGAGGAGGCTCGTCAAGGAGCTCCGGATTCTGGATGTCGACATTGCCAAGGGCAGGGCCAAGCTCTTGGTCCGGGGCGAGAGCGGCCTATATGTCAAAGAACTCATGACCGGGGACGAAGGCAGGACCCAACCCAACGCCAAAGAACTCCTAGGAGCAGAAGCCGTGGAGATGGAGTGCCTGGATGTGGTGAAGTTCCACGATGACTTCGGATGAGACGATTCTGGAGCCTGTGAAACATACTCCCGTCGTCGGAGAATGGGATGTCCTCATCGTCGGCGGAGGACCTGCCGGGATCGCGGCGGCCGTGGGTTCAGCCCGGAACGGAGCGAGGACGATGCTTGTGGAGAGGTACGGCTTCCTGGGCGGGATGCTCACGGCAGGTCTGGTGAACTGCATCAATGGATTTCGGAACCAGAGGGGCTCAACCGGGCAGGTGGTCGCAGGCATAGGCGAGGAAATGGTCAAGAAGATGGCCTCCGCGGGAGGAGCCTACTTGCCGCCCGGTCCGCTTCCCTACTGCGTGGTTGTGGATCCGGAGGTCGCCAAGCACGTGGCGATGCAGATGGTTCTCGAATCGGGAGCATCGATGCTCCTGCACTGTCTGGCGACCAACGCCTTAAAGCAGGCTGGTGCGGTTTCGGGGATCATCGTTCACAGCAAGTCGGGTAGAAGGGCTCTCAGAGCCAAGGTGATAGTGGACTGCACCGGGGACGGGGACGTGGCCGCCAACGCTGGCGAGGTCTACAGAAGCGGAAGGGAATCCGATGGAAAACGCCTACCACTGCAGCTCATGCTAGCAGTTGGGTCGGTTGACGCCACATCCTTGGCTGCCTATGCCTCCAGGAACAGGGATCGGCTGCGGGCGACCTATGACATCGAGCCTCTCGAGACCGTGGAGGCAGCGGCGGACGCGGGGAGACCCTTTGGAGTTGCGGGGCTTTCCCTCGGTGAGATGGGGAACGTCTCGTGCGTGGTCTGGAAGGAAAGGGCCCTCCTCTGGGCCGGGCCATCCTTCGACATGGACGGAACTAGTGTCGAGCACCTGACGGCGGCCGAGATGAACTCCAGGACGCAGGCCTTGGGCATTGCCGAGGCGCTGAAGAGGATACCGGGCTTTGAGCATTCCCGACTTGAGCAGACGGGAACTCAGATAGGAGTCAGGGAGACCAGGCGAATCGTGGGAGAGTACATACTCACGGAGAGGGACGTCGTGGAAGGGTCGACCTTCGATGATTCCGTGGCGGTCGGGATCAATCCGATGGCCTGTCTTGGGAAGAGGCCGATTCTGACGCACAACGGATACGAGATTCCGTGCAGATGCCTCCTTCCGGAGTCGATCAACGGCATCATCCTGGCCGGACGGTGTATCTCCACGAGCCATGAGGCCCACGGGTCAATCAGGGCGATGGCGACCTGCATGGCAACGGGACAGGCGGCCGGAACCGGGGCAGCACTGTCAGCATTGACCGGGGAGATCCCGCGTCATCTGAGCATCCCCCGCCTCCAAGAGCTACTGCAGTCCCAGGGAGCCGTGACGAAACGACCCTGCTAGCACGCTCTTCGGACCCGAGCCTCCGCCATCGAGACCCTGAGGGAACGTGAGGATATATTTATATTAACTTTTGCCTACCTCGCAAGGAGATCTCACTGGGATATGCCCCATGCTCCACGCTGGTGTGGGCCTGGGCGACAACTGTGACTCATTCTAGGGCGTGAGACGATGGCCGAAAGGTCCAGAGGTTCGAGGTCGAAGACGAGGTACAAGCTCTCCAAAAGCCTGCGGGAGAAGGGCATGCCCCGGAGTAGCAGGGCGACCAGGAGGTTCGAGGAGGGCGACCTGGTGCACATCAAGCTGGACCCATCGGTTCACGGGGGAATGCCACACCCGAGATACCATGGATCCACCGGCGTTGTCTCCGCTATCAGGGGAAGGGCGTATTTGGTCCAGATTCGGGTCGGGGGAAAGAGGAAGACTCTGATCGTTGGCCCCGAGCACATGCTTCCCCAAAGGTGAGGACCACCTAGAGGTGAAGGCGATGCTTGCCAAGGAGATCGTTTCAGAGAGGTATGTGACAGTACCTGAGGTCAAGGATATTCTCACCAAACGAAGCAAGGCCGATGAGCTCAGATACGAGCAGCGAACGGCCCTGGAGTACGCAACCCGCTTCTCGAGGATCGCGGGGGAGGACGCCCACAAGTTGGTCGAGAAACTGATGAAGGAGGTAGAGGGACTGAAGGAGTACCAGGCAGTGCTCATCGTCAACCTCCTGCCAGTGGATAAGGACGATCTCCAACTCGTCTTCGCCAAGGAGCGGATCCGCCTAGACGACGCCAAGATAGAAGCGATACTGCGCATCGCCAACAGCGCGAAGCTGATCGATGTTGCCAAGATCCAGTCCGAACTAGACAAGGCCAAGAAGGCAGAGAAGGATGCACTCGAGGCCAAGGAAGCCGAGGAACGCAAGAAGGCGGAAGAACTGGCGAAGGCAGAGGCAACTAAGGGCGAGACCGAACCCGAGAGAACGGAGAAGACCGAGTAAGCAGCCCGGGGGATCTATGGATGTACGAAACATACGGCTACGTACTGGACTACCTAAAAGAGGGCTATCCAGAGGACGACAGGCCAAGCTACCTAAAGGAGCCCCTGGTCCAGATCGTGGGCGAGGAGCGATTCACCCTCTTGGAGGCCACGCCAAAGCCGAAGACCAGCATAGAGGTCTATGAGAGGGTCTTCGTCGGCAAGGCAGATAGAGATAAGATAGGCTTCATAAAGCGCCGGATTTGCTATGAGGACCTGACCTCTGCAGCCAAGGTTGAGCTTCCATACGTGGTGGAGAAGATAGTGGACGCCCGGGAGAAGGACTTCGTCGAATGGTTCAACAAAGCCAATCCCCTCACTACGAGGATGCATTCCCTCGAGCTGATCCCGGGCATCGGCAAAAAGATAATGTGGGAGATACTCAACGAGAGGAAGAAGAGGCCTTTCGAGAGCTTCAAGGATATCTCGGACAGGGTTCACCTTGTGCCCGACCCGAAGAAGGCCGTGGTCAAGAAGATCCTAGCCGAGATGCAGGAGCAGGAGAAGTACTACCTCTTCGCCAGCGTTATGAGGAAGTGAGATGTTCGCCCTCCCGGGCGGATTCAGGCCCAGAAAGCGCCTGGATCAGTACTTCTTGGTCGACCGACGAATCCTTCAGATAGAGGCTGACCTCGCCAAGCTTGATCGCCGCGATCTGGTCTTGGAGATAGGGGCGGGGAATGGCGGCCTAACCCGGATCATTGCCGAGAAGGCCGGCAAGGTGATCGCGGTCGAGAAGGATCGGACCCTTGTGGCCCATCTGGCAGAGAGCTGCCCCCAGAATGTCGAGGTCATCCAAGGGGACGCTTTGAAGGTCGAGTTCCCACCCTTCAACAAGGTGGTCGGGAACGTCCCCTATTCCGTCTCCAGCCCGCTGGTGTTCAGGCTGCTCGACCACGGCTTCGAACTTGGAGTGCTCTGCTTCCAGCGAGAGTTCGCGCGGAGGATGGTCGCAAGACCGGGCGAGAGTGAGTATTCCAGGCTGTCCGTAGTTCTGGCACTCAGAACGCGGAAGGTGTCCCTTGCCTTGGAGGTTCCACGGAGGGCCTTCTCACCCGTCCCGAGGGTGGATTCAACGGTCGTCGTGATCGTCCCGAGGCGATCTTCGGAGCCCGATGAGGTCACGGCACAGGTGATTAGGATCCTCTTCTGTCATAAGCGCAAGACCCTGGCCAACGCGGTGAAGAGTTCGGATGCGGAGCTCCGGAGGCTCTACGGCCTGGCTTCCAGGGACGTCCGCGAAGGCCTCATCGCTCCCTGGGAGAGAAGGGTCGTCTCGATGACCCCGGACGAGATACTTGACTTTTCCAGAAGCTTCAGGCTGCTGTTGGACTCCAAGCGTGCATGAGGAGCTGCGTCCTCCGAGGCCACACCGCCGCCACCTGTGATGAACACGGGTAACAGGAACCAGAGCGAAAAACGTTTTCTTCCAAGAAGCCCCATTGCATCGGATGCTTGACCTAGAAACCTACGTGCTCTTCCTCCTCTCGCTGAAGAAGGAGAATAGCGGAGTCGACTTCAACCACATAGAAGAGAAGGCCCGGAGGGATATGGGCGACCCCGGGCGGGCCGCTGTGGCGAGAGCGGTTCAGAATCTGATCGACAGGGGGGAGGTGGCTCAAGATGGGCGGAACTACCATGCGACAGTGACCGGGAGAACCCGCTTCTGGGAGATGTTTCCCGACCTGGCGGACGATTTGGGGAAGGTGAACAAGGATTGGACCCTTGTGTACGTGGCCAAGAACTACTACCCGGAAGTCGCATCCGAGATCACGTCCCTCTGCCGGCACAGATACGTGGGCTTCTTCTGCGTGTTCACAGGAGACCACTTCTTCAGGAGGAAGCTGGGCAAGGACTACATAACCCTCAGGGGACCCCAGGATCTGCTCCGACTGGTCGATATGCACTACGTGGACGTCATCCCCTGCGTTCACGAAGTGGGAAACGACCGACCGGATTGGTTGGTCGTAGACCTTGACCCGGGTACGCAGGTGCCGTTCGACCAGGTCAAGAAGGCGACCCTCCTGGTGGACCGGGTACTCCGCAGCCACGGACTCAAGCCCGCCCTCAAGTTCTCAGGGAGCAGGGGATTCCAAGCATGGGCACACATCGCCCCATTTGATATCCCCAAGGCCTACGTCCCGCTCTCATCTCGAGACGGGCAGGAGAGAGCTCGGGACCACTTCTCGCTTTTCGCAGACATGGTGGCATATGTCGAGGCCCAGATCCGTGATGCCATGGGTGGAACGACCACCACGACGATTGCGGACAGGGCTGCAAGAAGGGACAGGATCCTTGTGGACTCAAGCTCAATGAAGCCGATGGGCTTGGTGAGATCCCCTTACAGCCTGCATCACAAGACCGGACTCGTCTCCCTACCGCTTTCCCGAGAGGAGATCCCCAAGTTCCGGCCCTCCATGGCCAGGCCCGATCTGGTCCTGAAGAGGTTTCGTCGCAGGGGAAACGAGTTCGGATTTCCCCAGACCGATGCTGGAGGTATGCTTGCGTCCTGCATGCAATGGACGGAAGAATATAATACGAAGGCCCGGAACCAGAAGACGGCGATCGGTGAGGCTCGATGACTAAGGATGACATCCTCCGGAGGACTCGCTTCAGCAGTCCACAGGACGAGGGTGTCGCCCAGTTCCTCTCCTCTGTAGCCCAAGATGCCAAGATCTTGGAGGCCGACGTCTGGGTGGACAAGGCCCATGTGCTGATGCTCGTGAAGCAGGGCATCATCGATAGAGATCACGCACACGCCATCCTCGCTGCGCTCGACTCGATCCTTGAATCCGATCGGACCGAACTCCTGTCGAGGAGATCGGACGATATCCACATCCTCTTGGAGAGCGAGCTGATCCAGCGGCTGGGAGAGGACATTGCGGGAAGGCTGCACACCGCAAGATCCCGAAACGATGAGGTTGCCGCGTGCATCCGGATATCCCTCAGGGACGAGTTGTTGTCGATAATCGCGGGGATCTGCCGTATGCAGGGCACGCTCTTGGAGCTGGCCTCGACACACACCGCCACCATCATGCCGGGCTACACCCACCTTCAGCACGCCCAACCAACGACCCTTGGCCACCATCTGATGGCGTATGTGTCCTCTCTCGGACGCGATGCGGCGAGGCTTATGGAATGCTATGAAAGGGTCAACACAAACCCGCTCGGGGCCGCGGCCATGAGCTCCACGAGCTTTCCCATCGATCCGAAGCTCACATCAGCACTTCTGGGGTTCGGGTCCGAATGCGACAACTCCACCGATGCCGTGGCCTCCAGGGATTTCGCTCTGGAGGCCCTAGCATGTCTGGCGATCATGGGCATCAATCTCAGCCGCCTTGCGGAGGAGATTATTCTCTGGAGCACAACCGAGTTCGCCTACGTCCAGCTGTCCGACGAGTTTTCATCCACAAGCTCCATCATGCCCCAGAAGCGAAATCCGGATGTGGCCGAGCTCTCGCGGGCCCGGATCTCCAGCGTGGTGGGGTCGCTCATGGCGGCATTCTCAGTCTGCAAGTCCCTTCCTCTCTCCTACAACCGGGATCTGCAGGAGGCAACCGCCCATCTTTGGAGGGGCACCGAAACGATGAAGTCCATACTTGCGGCCATGGAGGGATTGATGTCCGGGATGAAAGTGGACAAGGAGGCCATGGTCAGGCAGGCCACGCGCGGCCTTCTTTGGGCAACCGATATGGCCGATCTTCTCGTAAGCGATCTCGGCCTCCCTTTTAGAACCGCCCACTCGATCGTCGCCGGCTTAGCTGAGACGTGGGAGGAGGGCCTTCAACCTACCGAGATTGCGCGAAGAATTGCAGAGTCCGCGAAGAATGTGACTGGCAGGGAAGCCACCATCGATGAGGCCAAGATCCGTCGAGTGATGGACATGGAGGCCGTCCTGTCCAAACGCAAAGCGTGCGGCGGACCGGCCCCGAGCCAGGTTCGGAAAGCGATTAGGAAAGCCAGAGCAGCTGTGGACAGAAGCGTCGCTTGGATCAGACTGCAAGAGGAGAGGATCGAGTCGGCCAAGCGGGAATTGGCATCCCTACGAGCATCAATCTAGTCCTCTTCCAGGTATTGCCATGGACGCAGGCAAGACGGTGGATGGCAGCAGGGTGAAACATTACGTATTCCTCGCAAGGGAAAGGCTGGCCCAGGCCAGGAAGCTCGGCGCACCCGAGATCGTCCTGGACAGGGCAACAAGATATCTCGCGGACGCCGAGTACTATCATTCGAGGGAGGACTACGTCACCGCGCTGGCCTCGGTCAACTACTCCCACGGACTCCTGGACGGTGCTCTCGAGGGAACCGCAGCGAGACTAACTGGGCTGCTCCCGGAAAGGAAAGTCGTGGCCAACATTCTGGTCAACGGATTGAGGGGGGACCGCTCCATCGCCAGCCTCGCGGCCTCCCTTTGTGCGGACGTAGACGAGTTGATAGGGGTGCTCGAAGGCCTCAGGGCCGAGGGCTTGTTGGAGATCCTCGGGGAAGAGGTCGGCCTGACGCCCACCGGGAGGGGCAAGATCAAGGTGGGCCTGGTCGCTGGGGTCTTCGACCTGATACATCCGGGTCACGTGGCGTTCTTGGATTGGGCCAAGGGACGCGTCGATGTACTGACGGCCATCATTGCCCGCGATCCCAACTCCGCCAGGAGAAAGGGCCGGGCCCCTGTCCAGAGCGAGTCTGATAGACTCACGGTCGTCTCCCACTTGGATGCCGTGGACTACTGTTGTCTGGGAGACCAGGAGGATACCTACAGCCCCGTTCTCAGGATCGGGCCCGACATCATCTTCCTAGGCAAGGACCAGGAAGCCGACGCCCGACGAATCAAGGCCGAACTGGCCAGACGAGGCCTGAAGGTCCAGGTGACGAGAAGCCGGGTGTGGGATTCCGGGGACCTCTCAAAGACGAGCAGGATCATCGATCAGATCCGCAAACGGTCTTCAGGTAGGGCATGGGAGGAGCCTTAGGCTGACCCGGTCCCCGTCTCTCAGCCCGAGCTTGCTTCGAAGGTTCTCGGGAGAGACGAGCTCCAGAACATCCCCCGGGTAGTGAGTCCTATGGGGGATAAAAACCGCAGCCGGGATCGATTCCCACGCACCGACCCCGATGCACACGCTCAGGCATCTCCCTCCCCCGAAGCTCCTGCCCTCGGCCTCGAAACCCTCGATGTTCACGCCGGGCCTGGTCAGGACCTCCTCCTGAACGACCTGGGTGGAGACTCTGAGGTTCAGGGTGCCCGGATACGGATCGAAGCCAAGCTTCGCCCTGAACTGGGCCCGATACCCGTTCTGGCTCATATAGTAGGCTCCCTCGCCCACCCCGGTGAAAACGATGCCATCGATCGTACAGCCTTCGAACACCCTGTTTAGCATCTTCTGGAGCTTGCGGAGTTCATCCATGCCGGAGGGGCTGATCCTTATCTTCTGGGTCCTCTCCGCCTTGAGCCTCGAAATGAGCCCATCGCTCTCCATCGAGACAAGAAGCCTGCTGGCGGTCTGCTGGGATCTGGACAGGGCAATTCCGATCTCCCTCGTCGAGACCCGTACGAAACCCTTGTCTGCACCCCGCCTGGCAAGGTCCAGCAGACACTCCAGAACCTGAAAGCGCATCCTACTCCCCGTTGATCATGGTCCCGATGCCCCGCTCAGTCAGCAGCTCCAGTACCAGGGAATGTGGAGTGTCCCCGTTGAGTATGTGAGCACGTCGAACCCCGCTCTCCAGGGCCCTGATGCAAGACTCGATCTTGGGCATCATGCCACCCGCCACGGCTCCGGATTCGACTAACTTCCGCGCCTCCTCCAAGGATAGGGAGGATATGAGGCTCGATGGGTCCCCGGCATCGCGCAGGACGCCCATCACGTCCGTCAGAACCATGTACTTCTCGGCCTTAAGCGAGATGGCCAGCTCGCCCGCAAGGGTGTCTGCGTTGATGTTCAGGCTCCTCCCCTCAAGATCCATCCCCACCGGCGCTATCACAGGAATGAAACCGGCGTCGGAGAGGCTGGTCACCGCCGAGGTATTCAGCGATTCCACGACGCCCACCCTGCCGAGCTTGGGGTCTCTGACCCTAGCGAGGATCAGGCGACCGTCCTTCCCGGACAGTCCCACCGACCGACCGCCCTGAAGCTCTATGGCGCAGACTATCGACTTGTTCACCCTGCCGACGAGCACCATCTCGACCAGCTCCATGGTCTCGTCATCGGTAACCCTCAGCCCGTCGACGAAGACGGGCTCCTTGCACATCCTCTTCATGAATCTGGAGATCTCGTCCCCACCCCCGTGGACAACCACTGGCTTCATCCCCACAAGCCTGAGAAGAACGATGTCCTTGGCCACGTTGTCGAGCTTCAACTTATCGGCGCTTACGTTGCCCCCGAACTTGACAACCACCGTCTTGCCGTACAGCTGGCGGATATAGGGCAGGGCCTCTACCAGGGTTTCCGCAATCACCTGGGTCGAGGGACCGTCGGCCATATCCTACACCTTCAATCCGGCCCATTGGATGCGAGATATATATTTCGTACGCAGTTGGGGCCACGGTAGCAATGAGGATTCGCGTGGGTGGCATAAACCTGTCCTGTGCCCACTTCATCGAGATCGACGGGACGTTTGAAGGCTTGCATGGCCACAACATGCTTGTCTCGGCCGAGGTCGAGGGGGCAGGCGGCAACGGCATAGTGATGGATTTCGCCCAGCTAGAAAGGCTCCTCGAGGAAATCGTCTCCGAGCTGGATCACAGAGTTCTGATCCCGGAGACAAACCCGAGCTTGAACATCGAGCGTAAGCAAGGCTCCGTCCTTATCACTGCTTCGGGAAGGTGCTACAGCATTCCGGCGGCGGACGCCGCCCTACTTCCGATAGGCAACTCAAGCGTTGAGGAGATCGGTCGCCTGCTCTACCGGCAGTTGGCGAGTCGATTGCCTCGGGGCGTGCGGCCCAGACAGATTACGGTAGAGGAAGCGGAGGGACGGCTCGCAATCATAGACGAACCAGGCTAGGAGGGCCTCGCCTTCTCGATCCACTCCCTGCCGTACTCCGTCAACGTCATCTCCTTCTGGCGGCCCGTGTACGATGTGGTCACGAAGCCACACCGCTCCAAGGTGGCGATCTGCTTGGCCGCCATAACACGATCGGTCGGCGTCGGCCTCCTACCAAGGAGGGCGACAAGCAGATCGGTGATCGAGGGGGCGGTTCCCCCGATCCTCTCCAAGGCCTCGAGGTAGCCGCGATCTATCTCCTCCTGCTCGATTCGTATGGGAAGGGGCGGGCATTTGAGGACCTTCCTCACGCCCATAGCAAGCTGAGGGGTCTGGAACTCCTGTAGGCCCTCCTCCAGCAACTTCCTCATCCTCTCCAAGTGCTCGGGGCTCTTGGACTCAAGATAGGCCTTGAGGTCCTTGTTGAGAGCCTCCAGCTTCCGCCTAGCCACCTCCGGTGTGAAGTACGACCTTGGGCTGACGTAGTATATGCTCGCACCAATCTCGAGGGCCGCGAGGAACAGAGCGCACGACACTATCCGCGTTCCCGACGAGATGTCGACGAGAAACTCCGAGTCCGGGCCCAGCTTCGCTAGGATTGCCCGGAAGTCGAGGTAAGCGTCCAGCAGATCAAAGAAGTTGACCTTGAATGTTGAGATGTCGATCATCTCCTCGTCCACCGGGATGATGGGATCCTCCGCGAGTTTCCTCCGCAGCTCGGTCAGAAGCTCCTCGATCGTTATCTCAACCGCCGACATCTCAGAGGATTTCTTCTTGTTGCGAATGACGAAGACCTTGTCGGGCTGCAGATGAGTTATGGCACCAATTATGCGGTCTCGTTCGAGACCCTGGGGGACTAGCAGGTATCTGGGCACGTCACACACCTCGAATGGAAATGACGAAGATGGTTAAATATCTTAATGTTTGCATCGGATAGCTAATATTACTTATCGTCGTCGAAATGCCACTCACTTATCGTTAGTTACCGATGAACGTTTATATTGTCCGGCAACGAGGGCGTCACCGGTAACTATACATAAGTGACCCCGATGCTGACCATAGGAGCCGACGAGGTCGGCTCCGGCGACACCTTCTGCGGCCTCGTCGTGTCCGCCGTTTGCTTGAACGAGGAACAGGAAGCGATACTCAAGGCACAAGGCGTCAGGGACAGCAAGAGGATCGGCAACACCATGATCGGGGCCCACGTATCGCTGATGGCGAGCATGGGCATCAAGCACAGCACTCTGGTCCTAGATCCGCATCGGTTCAATCAACTCCTGACATCCCAGATCGACCATGTGGATGTTCAGAATGATCTGTTCTCCAAAGCCATCGCCAACTTGATAGGCAAAGTCGGCAGGCCCGAGAGGGTCTACGTCGACCAATATCCCGGCGCCAAGATCACGGTGGACCACCTTCCAATCGAGCTCAGCCCAAGGGCCGAAGAGAAGTACGTTTCAGTGGCCGCCGCGAGCATAATGGCCAGATCGGCCTACCTGGGAATGAGGAGGATGCTGGCAAAGGAACTTGGGATGGAGATACCCCTCGGCAGCTCGAATGTGCGCGAGGCCTTGATGTCGCTGATAACCAAACAGGTGGACATATCGAGGTACGCGAAGATGTACCCTAGCAATGTCAAGGAGATCCTTCGGGGAGCTATCTGATCAGCTGCGATGCTTTGTCTTCCATTCCCCCGTCATGCCAACGCCAACACGCTCTGCTCCGGCCGCTCGGAGCCGCCGAGCGTGTCAATAAGCCCTAGTTATACAAACATTTATGAACTATCAGCTATGATAATCGATGATCGCAGTGTCTCCCAAGACAGTGGATGAGATCAACGCCAAGATCCGCAATGGCGACGCCGTCGTCGTCACCGCCGAGGAGATGCCCCGGATCGTTCAGGAAAAGGGCCTCGACGAGGCCGCAGAGGAGGTGGATGTCGTGACCACCGGAACCTTCGGGGCCATGTGCTCCTCGGGAGCATGGCTGAACTTCGGACACTCGGATCCCCCCATCAAGATGAAGCGTGTCTGGCTCAACGACGTGGAAGCGTACACGGGAATCGCCGCGGTGGATGCGTTCATTGGTGCAACGCAGTTGAGCGAGACCCGGGGATTCGCATATGGCGGGGGTCACGTCATAGAGGACCTCGTTAGGGGAAGGGAAGTGACCCTCAAGGCGGAGGGCTACGGAACGGACTGCTATCCCAGGACCAGGCTAGAGGTCGAGATCGGCCTAGCCGACGTCAACCAGGCCATGATGATGAACCCGAGAAACGCCTATCAGCGCTACAACGCAGCCACCAACAGCAGGGATGAGACCATATACACCTATATGGGGGCGCTGCTTCCGGGAATGAGGAACGTCAGCTTTGCAGGCTCGGGTAGCCTGAGCCCCCTGTGCAACGATCCCGGCTACAGAACGATCGGGTTGGGAACCAGGATATTCCTCGGCGGCGCCCCGGGATACGTCATCGGCCCCGGAACCCAGCATTCCCCGGAGGCGGGCTTCGGAACGCTCATGGTAAAGGGAGATCTAAAGGAGATGTCCTCTGACTTCCTGAGGGGAGCCACGTTCCAACGATATGGCACGACCCTCTACGTGGGCGTTGGGATCCCGATCCCGATTCTGGATGAGGACCTTGCGCGGTCCACCTCGGTAACCGACGATCAGATCAGGACCAAGATCATCGACTACGGAGTTCCCGTAAGAGATCGCCCCGTGGTGAGGGAGACCACGTATGCCGAGCTTAAGTCCGGAAATGTTATGCTCAACGGTCAGGAGGTCCCGGTATCCTCGCTCTCCAGCATCAAGGTCGCTAGGAAGATCGCGACTCACTTGAAGCAATGGATAGCCAAGGGAGAGTTCTTCCTGACCCAGCCGGTCGAGCCCCTGCCCCGGGTGGGCAGTTTCAAACCCATGAAGGCCATATCGCCCGTGCCCTTCGTCGAGGAGGTCGCCACCGGGAAAGTCATAACCGGCAGGGCCGAGATGAGCATTAAGCAGGCCGCCAAGAGATTGACTGGCGAGGGTGCAAACAGCCTCCTGATTCTGGATGGGGATGGCATCTTGGTCGGTATACTGACCTCCTGGGATATAGCCAAGGCCATCGGAATGGGCGCCCGCAGGGTAGGTGAGGTCATGACCAGGCGCGTGATAGTCGCCCACAAGGGCGAACCGATCGACGCCACCGCAAGGAAGTTCGAGAAACACGGAATCAGCGCCATCCCCGTCGTGGACGGGAAGAGAAGGATCATCGGACTGGTCTCGGACGAGGACATCGCGAGGTTCGTCGGGAGGAGGAGATGGTGACGTACTTCTACCTGGAGTTCCCCAGGGAGATCATCACCAAGCCCCTCGTCTCCAGCGCCGTAAGACAGACGGATGCCTCGATCAACATCCTTAGGGCCCGCATCGATGAGACCCACGGCGAGATGATCGCGGATGTCGAGGGGGAAGGCCCTGCCATCGAGCGCTTCATAACATACCTGAAGGACCAGGGCGTTATCGTAAGGGAACTGAAGGAAAGCGTCTCGGTGAAGGTGGACGGATGCATCCACTGCGGTGCCTGCGTATCGGTGTGCCCTGTCAAGGCCATTCACGTCACCCCGGACTGGGACGTCGTCTTCGATTCCGACAAATGCATCTCGTGCAGGGTGTGCATTCCCGTTTGCCCGGTGGGTGCGGTTCAGGGCCCTGAGATCTAGAGGGCCCTTGAATGCGTCTTGGGATCAAGCACCAGATCCGTTCCCCGCTCCAGCTTCACGATCTCGGGAAGACTGCCCCACGCCGCCATCCGGTCACCGCGTATGATCAGCACCCCGATTCCCCCGATTTCTCGGGCCTTGGTAATGCCTCTCTCCAGACCCTGCGGGCCCCTTACCTGGTTGCATACAGATGTTGCGGCCGCGTCGGCCAATGCGGCCGATTGTGGGCAGTAGACCGCGACCGCGTCCGCATCACCGAAGCTGATCGACTCGCCCACCGTCCCCGAACTCGTACACAGTCCAGCGAAGGACTCCCCCGGCAGAATCCTGAGCCCCATCTTCTGTGACAGCGGGGACCCTCCGGCGTGGATGCCAACTAGGAACGGACCGGTTCCGTGGAGGCAAAGGTCCCCCCCGTTTTCGACCACGATCTCCTTGGCGCCCGCCTGTGCCGCCGCCCTAGCGGCCACCTCTGCCATTGCTCCAGCCACCGCTGCGAAGGGGCCGACCCCCGCCAACTCCGAGGCTCGATGCATCTCCGACACGACCGGAGAAAGGCGTTCGATCGGCCGCTGGAGCGGCTCCAGAGACCAGCGGAAGTCGGGATGCGCGTTGGCGTACGTTATCAGCTCGGCGCGAGCCATCACCGTGGCCCGCTTCACGGGCTCGAGCACGTCGGGAACGTCCGTCTTGATCAGTAGACGGGTCTCTCCCTGCTGCAGACTGACCTCATACAGACGCATATCGAAAGCCTAGTAGGCCCTAGCCACCAACACGGTGCAGCGGGCGGTTTGACCACAGACCAGACAACTCCTCCCGACGGGGGCGTCCTCTTCGCCGAATACCGTTCCCCGAACCTCTCCCTCGGTAAGCTCCTTGACCCTCTCCGCACAGGTCTGGCCGGGATGATCCCTAGAGCAGAAGGGGATCCGGACGAACCCTCCCCGGGAAGCCAAGATCTCCTTGAGGGTCTGCAGATCCTCGGCCATGGACATCATCGCCCCGAACTCCTTCAGGGCCTTCTCCTTCAGGCATTCCAGCATCTCTTTGCCCATCGCCTGAATAACCTTCGTGGCCCGGCCGAACTCAACCCTTTCCCTGTGCCCCGTGTCCCTCCGTACCAAGGTCACGGTTCCGGATTCCAGGTCCCTCGGACCTATCTCGGCCCGGATGGGCACTCCCTTCATCTCCCAGAAGTAGAACTTCGCGCCCGGCTTCTTGTCCGAATCGTCGATCTGGACGCGAAGGCCAGCTCTGGCAAGTTTCAAGGTCAGCTGCCGGCTCCTCTTCATGATCGGTTGGAACCGTTCCTTGTACAGGATCGGCACCACAACCACTTGGACAGGTGCTATCGAGAAAGGCAGGACCAAGCCCTTCCTATCGCCATGCAACGAGGCGAGCACGGCCAGCGTTCTAGATATCGGAGGCCCATAGCAGGTCTGGTGAGGCACCTTCTTCTGGCCGTCTCGATCCTCATAGGCGATCTCGAAGGCCCGCGCGAAACCCTGGCCCAGGTAGTGGGTCGACGGTAGCTGAACCGCCTTCCCGTCGGGCATCAGGGCATCTGCAGCATAGGTGTCAACCGCTCCCGCGAACTTGTCGAAGGCCGGCCTCCTCAGAAATATGAAGGGAATCCCAAGCCTGTGGAGCAACACGGCTTCGGTCGTCTCCATATCCGCCCTCACCTGGCTAAGAGATTCCTCCCCGGTTTCGAAGACGTCGTGGGCTTCTATCCAGAGGAACTCCCTTCCTCTCAGCAAGGGCTTGGTAGCCTTGGTCTCGTACCTGTAGACTGCGCAGCTTTGGTAGAGGCGCAGCGGAAGGTCGGAATAGGAGCGAACCCAGAGGGAGTACATCTGGTAGAACGCCGTCTCCGAGGTCGGCCTCAGAGCTAGTCTCTTGTCCAGCCTGCTCGTGCCGGCTTCAGTTACCCAGAAGACTTGAGGGCTGAAACCCTTCACATGCTCCTTCTCTCTATCGAAGTTCTCCTCCGGGATGACGACGGGGAAGAGGATAGGGCTGTGTCCCCTCTTCTCAAGCTCGGCCTCCCAGATGGAGTACAGCTGCTTGGCCATTCTCATGAGCCAGGGTCGATAGATGACGAACCCCTTCACGTTGTATCTCAGATCCACCAGATCGGCGGTGGCCATGATCTCGCTGTACCATGTGGAGAAGTCAGACTTGTCTACGTTGAAGATCTCCTTACCGGAGGAGCCATCCGTCGCCGACACAAGCGTTTCCGGGACGGGATCACCCCGGAATATCTTATAGCTCTTTCCAAATCGTATGATACGTTCTGATTGCACCCCGGGGGCTACTTTTTCTTCTTCACCTGGATGACCTCCCCCAGGGTCACATCACCCTCAGTGGGGTGGGTGTCAGTCACGATCTCCTCCTCAAGGCCCTCCTTTTCGAGGAGTCTGATCTTTAGGAAGCGCTCCAGCTTCCGGGCCAAGGCTATGCTCGGAGCCAAGGACTCCGACTCCAGCCTGTGGATGGTCGAACTCTTCTCGCTGACCTTCTTGCCGAGGTCCTCCTGGGTCAAGCCCAACCGTTCCCTGGCCGATCGGATGAGCCCACCATACCCATCGATAACGTCGTATTCCGGCTTCGACTGAGCTCCGGACGCCCTTCTGGACCCTGTGGCCCGCCGAATGGCCCCCTTGCCCTTCTCGACAGCTGGGCTTTCCACGGGCGTTCCGAACCTTGAACATCGGTCGCAGACCTCCAAGGTGGCCCTGTCGACTAGGACGGTTGTCAGACGCCTGACCTCAGATCCGCAGATCTCACAGATCATCGATCTACCGCCTGCAGTCGAATCCGTGCAAACCGAATATATTTAAATCGTCCTGACCCTGCGATTTCCGGAGGGCGGCGAGGTGACGGAAGCGGCAGTGACCACCGAAAGCGACGAGATGGTCAGCACGAACATCCAGCTTCACAAGAAGATCCGATACCTCGAATTTGAGAAGCGCAACATCGAACGGGAGTACCTCCGCCTCGAGAGAGAGCTGAAGACCCTTCGAACCGAGATCCGGAAGATGCACGAAGCCCCCCTGGTTGCTTCGACGCTGGTGGAGAAGCTGGATGGGGACAAGGCGGTCGTGCGATGCCACAATGGGGAGTTCGTGGTCGAGGTCTCCGAGTACGTCGATCGCGAGAAGCTCATCCCGGGCTCCCGGGTGGCCCTGAACAGCCGGAACTACTCAATCGTGGAGGTTCTTCCCGCCTCCAAGGACCCGCTGGTCCTCGGAATGGAGCTTATGGAGAAGCCCGATGTCTGCTACGAGGACATAGGGGGCTTGGACGAACAGATCGAGGATCTCAGAGAGATCGTTGAGCTTTCCCTGACCAATGTGGAGCTGTTCAGGAGGGTTGGGGTGGATCCCCCCAAAGGGGTTATGCTTCACGGCCCGCCGGGGACCGGCAAGACGCTGTTAGCGAAGGCCGTTGCGAGGCAGACCAATGCCACCTTCATACGCATCGTAGGCTCGGAGCTTGTCAAGAAGTACATCGGGGAGGGAGCCAGGATGGTCAGGGAGATCTTCCAGTTTGCCCTGGAAAGGCAGCCCTGCATCATCTTCATCGACGAGCTTGATGCCATAGGCGCAAGGAGGATAGACAGCGGCACCAGCTCCGACAGGGAGGTTCAGAGGACTTTGATGCAGCTTCTATCCGAGATCGACGGTTTCGACTCGTGTGGCAACATCAAGGTAATCGGTGCGACCAACAGACCGGACATCCTTGATCCGGCGCTTCTGAGGTCCGGGAGGTTCGACAGGTTGATAGAGTTCCCAATGCCGGACCGTGACTCCCGCCTCAGGATCCTGAAGATACATTCCAGAAGGATGAGCCTGAAGGATGTCGATCTGGGTCGAGTGGCTGCGGATACCGAGGGTGCCTCCGGGGCAGACCTCAAGAACATCTGCACAGAGGCAGGCATGTTCGCCATCCGAGAGAGGCGGTCCTATGTCACCGCGGAGGACTTCAGCAGTTCGGTCGCCAAGGTCTTGGGCTCATCCCTCACGTGTCCCAGTCAGCCGTCCGCCGTGTACGTCTGATCCCGCTGAAGCGATGAGGTAAGAGCCCTTGCCGACCCTGGGATGAGGACGATCTTGAGTTCCGAGCTGGCGGGAAGGGGGCCTCGGGGAAGGCCGATCGGAACGTGCGCTCATCGTTAACGTTGGTGAAGCTTTCAAGATCGGGATCCAAGGCCTTCAGGCTCTCCACAGGGAGGTAACAGGTCTGCAGGTTCTCGAAAAGCGATCTTGCCCTTCTTTCCCCCGAGGCGCATATCGCCTTCAACACGCTCAGCGAGGATTGCCTCTTGATGGTTGAGTGGAGAGGCTCGATGTAGCCGTTGGTGTGCAACGGGACCACCGCCTGGTATCCCTCCATCGCCGAGAACTGCTGCTCGACGACCCTACGCTTGACCATCGGCATATCCGCCCCAACGACGAAGATGCTTTCAGTCGACAGGGCCCGACAACCCGACAGAATCCCTCCCGGAATTCCGGGCGAGGAATCCACCACCGTCTTCATCCCGGTCATGCTCCGGTAGCGGGATGCCTTTTCGGGGGTAGAGGTCGAGATCACGATCTCGTCGAAGAAATCCAGACGGGCCACAACCACCTCTATCAGGGTTCTCCCATCACCGACCTGGAACAGCAGTTTGTCCATGCCCTCCCCAAACCTTCTGGAACTGCCCCCGGCCAGGACGACGCAGCCCCTGAGATCATCGAGCCCGGACAAAGTGTCCCCCCGTCTACCTTCGAAGCTCCTTGATCCTGCCCATTATGGTCCCATCCTCGAGTATCGCTGTCGAATTGGCGATGTCCAAGCAGTTCCTAGCCAAGGGCCCCAGAGGGGCCTCGATGTTGAACCCGGTGCCCCCAAGAAGCCTGTTGAAGCTTGGCATTGTTATGATCCTGAGCCTTCTGTTGAATCTTGGCAGATCGGATGGGTATCGCCTGATCAGCTCATCCCAAAGCATTCTCGACTCCACGAAGCAGCTGAGACGTGTCTCGACGGCCAGGGAGTCCCTGAGGACAATGGCCGGGTGGCTGTGCCCCATTACGATATACCTGCACTGCAGAAGGTCTGCTGAGGGCCACGTGTGGCCGTGGAAGAAGCCCACGTTGCCTCGCACCTCGCCTCTGGTCTTTCCGAAGGAGACATTATCGGCATGGACGATGGAGGAAAGACCCGCATCATGGTTGCCCCGTATTATCGTGACCCTGACCGGCAGATCCCGGACGAAACGTTCCAGCTCCTCGTACTCCCATTCCCCCACGTAGGGTATGTTGTGCTTGAAGTCCCCGGCCACGATCAGTTCCTTGGGCCGAGCCTGCCGCAGGAGCCCTTGAAGCCTTTCCTTGATCTTGCCTGTCTGGGAGGGGATCCTGACTCCGCTTTGCAGGAGTTCGTGCTCGTACCCCAGATGTAGATCGGCGACGGCGAGAACCCGTTGATCGGGAAGGAACACTCCCCTCTCCAGCGGACGCATCAGGGGCTGACCTAGTCAGGGCCCCTTGAAAACTCGTGCGTATGATCGCTATGCCACGGCCACCGGTCTACTGGATCTCCACCGTCGGTGGGTTGATGTAGTCATGGTACTTGCCCGACACGTCCGCCTGGGCCGTGGTGCCGTCGTGGATGTAGAGCCTGTAGCGGAAGATCAGCTCCTTGCCATCCTCGAGCGTGTAATCGCCGCGGATCGACTTGTCGCCATAGAAGTGGGACAGGCCGAAGCAGTTTGCGGTCATCAGGCCATAGTTCCTGACATGCCAGTTCGTTGGGTGGCGCAGGTTGCCAGCATGGTCCATTATCGCGATTCCCGCCACCTTTCCCTCGACCGGACCGTAGTAGTCACACCAATGCGCCTTCTTGCCCCATGTCTCCTTCTCGTTCACGCCGCCGTAGGAGTTGACGATCGTCCCTCCCCTGGGCACGTCGATGGAGCTAGCCATCCGGACCGAGATTATCCCGCCCTCCTTTGTGTCCCCGAAGACGACCTTGCCCTCGGTTGCGGCAAACTTGATGAAAGCGTCGAAGATGTGGCCTCCGCTGACGACGTTGTAGAAGGTGAAGGTGGTCTGCTCCTCCATGACCTTCTTGCCATCAGAACTCACCCAGTCGTTGCCGGTGGAGATCTTACCATAGACGGGACCTGACAGCTTGGCAAGAAACCTCTTGTGGACAGTGCGGCCGTGGCTCTTCTCCTCGCTCCAGTTGTCAACTCCGTTCACATCCCCGTAGGCCACGTAGATCGATCGGTGGTGGCGATGGTCGGCGGTCTCCCCTGGGACTCCCGCCACCATTGGGTACGACCGGGTGACTTTGGCCCCGCAGGGCGCGTAGACCGGGAAGATGTACGGTCTTACGAAGTCTGCTCCGCCAAAAACGTAGCTGGTGAAATGTTTGCCGGAGATGTTCACGGCTATGCTGTCGCCGCTTGTTGCCAGGCCGACGCCGGGTGTCTCCTTTGCCTTCTCACCGGTCTTCAGGACATACTGAGCGGTTCTTCCCGACTCCAGTCTGGCGACGATGAAGCAAACCTGCGTGCTGTCCCCCAAAGGCTCAAACTGGCACGGAATCTGGTTCCCATTCTCGTCGTAAAGAATGGCACTATCGATCTTCGCTGGTAGGACAACGCTCACAGGCGTGAAGGTGCGGTTGTGGAAGCCCGCACTTACCAGTAGCTTCTTCTCCAATCAGGACGCCTCGGGACGGGGCGCGCAGAATATCTTATAACTCTTATCGGACTCGGACTTGTGAGGGCCTTCTAGGGAGAAACTCCTCAGTCACGGTGGCTTGATCCCCGCCCCCAGAAGAAGGAGAGAATAGCCAGAACCAGAGCCAGCTTGAAGCTGGACAACCACGATATCTTGGGTGCAATCAAGCCTTGCTCCACGGCCCCTGGAAACAGGTCCTTGACTATCCATGCCCAGAGAAGCTTGATGAACAACAACCCGACTATGAAGACTCCAGCCACCAGCAGCACGACGCCCGTCGTGATGCCTAGGCCGACCAGAATCGCTTTGGACAATGTCATCGGTCCCCCGGTGGGGCCCTATGCTCATTAAAGGCTTTCGGGCGACCTCGACCTGGTCTGGCTCCACCCCGAAGGCTGTTGCTTGCTGCCCAGATGTCCGCACGGCAACCACCGACGGACCGCCACCGGGAGGGTCAGACAAAGAAGGGCCGCGGCCTGCATCTCTGAGACGGAGAATCTGACGACCCTGATCCTGCCGGGTTCCTTTTCGATCAGACCCAGATAGGAATAGCCGTCAGCCACGCAGGCGAAAGCGACATCATAGGGACGGAAAACATCAGGCTGATTCGGCACGACGCTGAAGCCGCCCATGTGTTGACCCTCACGGTCGAACAGGTAGATCCGGTTGGCGAGGAAGTCGGCCACGGCCACGACATCATCCCCTCCGATCCCGATTCCAACCGGGCGCGTGAACCTGAGCCGGCTTTCTATGTCCCAGATTGTAGCATTGAAAGTGAGATCCGGGTTGAACACCTGAACCCTTCTGACAAATCCCTCGGCCTCCAGGTAGGTGTCAACGACGAACAACCTGTCCAGCGAATCGAAGGCCACATCCAACGGCCCATCGAACTCCCCGGGCCGTGTGCCCCAGGAACCGATGACGCCCAGAATCTGCAGGGTCCCATCCATGACTTGCACCCGCCTGTTCAGGGAATCCGCAACCGCGACCCTTCCCATCGAGTCGATGGCAATGCCCCAGGGGGATCGGAACTGGCCGATGCCGTCCCCGCTAGATCCCACGGATGCGACAAGCGATAGAAAAGGATCAAGGACAACAACCCTGTCGTTGCCCCCGTCAACCACCCATATCCTCCCAGCATCGTCCACGGCCAGGCCTCTGGGCCTCCTGAACGTGCCCTCCACTGTCCTATTCATCGACAGATCCCGGTTGAAAAGGACGACGCGATCGTTTCCCGTATCGGATACGACCCACAGACCCCACGGGTGGTAGGCGATGGAGGTGGGCATCGACAACCCTGGCTGCGAAACCGCAACGGCCGAGATGGCGAAGTCCATACGCGCCCAAGAGGTTTCAACTAGCAAGAGAAGCAAAGGCAAGGCTGCAGCGGCGACCATCTTCCTCAGCCGATCATCTCCCATATCCTCCGTTGAACCTCCCAGACATTCTCGACCTGGAGTTGGTCGCGTTCGATCACCAGAGCCGATGCGAAGGAGTCGTGGTACTGGTACCAGAGCAGCATCCGGACCTGGGGATGCTTCTTCGCGACGTCATAGTAAAGCATGGTCTCGTTCTCGTCAAGGGGTATGAAGGACCAATCCCTCCAGATCCTCAGATCATCCAGCCACCCCCGGGTCGAATTCTCCATGGCTAGGAGCCGGATTCTGGAGAATGTGGAGGGAAGAACGGCATAGGGGAGGCGAGTCTGGACCTCTCCATCGAAGGAAACGGTCCACCTATGGGCGTCGGCGTCCGCGTCGATCGTCACCAGGTGCCAAGACCCAGGGCTGACATCAACGGAACGGTTGATCACCTCCACCCGGGTTCCGTCGTGTATGGTCATCTCCCTCCCCTGGAACCCGAGCCTGACCGGTTCGCCGTCGCCATTGCCCAGCGTGATCCAGACGTTCGGGTTGCCGTAGTCAAACGCAATGTGAAAGGAGACCTTGACGCTGTGGACCTGGGTGAAATCGTAGGACGCCGCCGAACCGCCAGCGGTTCCTGTCATGAGCAACGAGCTGCGCCCGAGATGGCTTACCGAGTCCGTCAACCCGATCCCCTCACCCGAAACCGACCATCCTGGTGGAATCCCGGCTGGTCCACCCACCTCGAAACCGTCGGAGATGGAAATCTTGGGATCAGTGTTGTCCCTCTCGAAGAAGGCCCCCTGTCCCGGATCAAAAGCCTGACCGACCAGGGCAACCGTGCGGTTGAAGGAGCACGCCCAGGAGGTGTCTCTTTCCACCATGGTCCGGTCCCCGGTGCGGCGATAGAGCGGAGGTTGATCGTCGCGGTAGGCATAGAAGTAGGGATCGATCCCTACGATGTCGCAGATCGCCGGGGTCTGGCCAATCCAGTCATCGTATCTCACAACGCTCCCGTTGGGAAGGGAATAGGAGTAGGCATTGCCCTGTCTGTGGAACATCACCATCACGGGCTTGTCCCAGAAGACGGATTTGGCGGCCTGACACATCTCAACCAGCATCCCGGGTGTAACGTTAAGGGGCCGTACCCATGGTTCATCGTAGACATAGATCGCGACGATGTCATCCCTGTACGGACGGAACCTCTCTTCGTAGGTCCGAAGCTCCTGGATGAAGAGCTCCCTCTTCTCCTCGTCCGAGCTCGGCCTCGGGTCCAGGAAGTAGGCATACTTGGCCAGGGTATGCACGAAGAGTATCACCTCAAGTCCGTTCTCCCGACAGGCATCCATGTAGTAGGGATCATAGAAGTACGCCCTGGGATTCTCCACAGCGTGCGGAACCACGATGATGTTGGATTGTGATGCTGCGTTCCTGATGTGAGCCGAGTTGCTGGTCCAATTGCGTCCAGAGTAAGCCGGATCCGATGCCAGTTCGTCGCGGAAGTACGATGATATGAAGTAGTCGAAGACCTCGAAGTAGCCATGACGCTCCAGCCCTCTCCAGCTGAGGTTATCCGACTGATTGGGCTTCGAAGTGTCCTTCGGGCCCATCCGCTCTATGATGACCAGGGCGAGCAGCAGGACTAGGATGCCCACAATCCCTGACACCATTCGCCTTCGGTTCATCTGCCACAACCCTCCGCCATCTGCGAACTCGGCTATGGGGCTCCGAGCCGCCTTCAATGTGTCGGTCGGTCCGACTTGCCACGCTTTGGATCATCTTCGCCCGGGCATGCGTGCCTCTCGACCTTGCGCTCGTCAACATCGACCCCAATCCCCGGCCCTCTAGGCAGCATCAGCCTCCCCTCGACAAGCCTGGGTTTGCGCCTCAAGAGATCGTCTCCGAACATCCAGGGACCTATCAGCTCCGCACCCCAGGTGAATGCTTTGGATGTCACGGCCAACTGTAGCCCGCCCAGAGTGCCTATTCCCAACTCGGGCATGCTCCCAAGCATGCATGGCATGCCAGCCCCTTCCGCGAGGCTGACAAGCTTGGCTGAGGGTCGAATCCCACCAGGCTTCATGATCTTGATGTTGAAGATGTCGGCTGCCCTCCTCCTCAGAATCTCAAGGGCATCCCTCGGTCCATAGAGGCTCTCATCCACCATCAAGGGTATCCTCACCCTGCGGCGCAGTTCGGCCAAATCGTCGAGAGCATCTCGGGGAAGGGGTTGCTCGAACACTGCGATGTCGTATCTCTCCAGCTCTCGGCCAACTGCCACCGCGGTCCCCAGATCGTAGCCTTGATTCGCGTCGACTTTGACGATGACATCTGGGCCCACTGCCTCGCGCACCGATGCCACCCTCTCAACGTCCATTCCGGGCTCGTCGCCGATCTTAATCTTCACCGTTTTGAAGCCGATGCTGGCGTACCTTTTCGCCTCCTTTGCCATTTCCTCGGCCGGTTTGAAACCTATCGCCCAAGAGAGGTCCACCCCTTCCGCTACCGGTCCGCCCAGAAGTTGGCAGATGGGCAGTCCGAGGCTCCTTCCGATCAGGTCGTGGAGAGCGATGTCGAGGCCCGCCCTGGCGAAGCAGTCTGTCCCTGCCTGATCCAGTAGAAGGTGGATGGCCCCCAGATCCAGGGCCTGCTTGCCGATCAGGAGGCTCTTGACCCGCTCTATCTCGCCGACAACGCTTTCCTGTGTCTGGGACGAGTAGGACGACATGGGCGCCGATTCGCCATACCCGACCTCGCCATCCTTGGATACGACCCGGACCACCACATGTCTTCCGTGGCATGCTCTCCCTCCGGCGATTACAAATGGCTCGATGAACGGGACCGAGACGGGAAGGATGTCCACACGGGATATTTTCACGATGCTCCGCCCCCGACAAGCTGCCTGACTAGGTGGGTATAGATCTCACAGGCGCGCTGTACCTGCTCCAGTTCCACGTACTCCTCCGGTGAGTGGGCCTGAGCGATCTGCCCCGGCCCCATGACCAACACATCGGCGCCGGCAATGTTCCGGAGGGGATCGGCCTCGGTCCAGCCACGGAACCCTCTTGGCTCGATTAAGACTCCCAGAACGTCCTGCTGGGCCTTGTCAACGGCTTCCAGAAGTTTCGATCCCCTTACAGCCTCCATCGGATCTCCCTTCTTGAAGACGCTGAAGGTCGCCTCCCTGCCAGCGAACATCCTCTCGATTGCCCTCAGCACGTCCTCAACGCGGGTGCCGGGCATCACCCGAACGTCGACTCCGGCCTGGCAGCTCTCGGGGATCCTGTTGGTCGAGTCCCCCCCTTTGATGAATCCCAGATTGGTCGAGGGCCGTCCCACCAGTCCATGGCTCGGAAAGCTGGAGACGAGGGCGTCCAGGTCCCTGTAGAGGAAGACCATCGATACTATCGCGTTTCTTCCCGTCCAGGGAGAAGATCCGTGCCCGCCGGTCCCCTTGGTCGCCAGGTCCAGGAAGATCAGGCCTCCGTGGGCCACCACGGGGGCGAGCCCCGTCGGCTCGCCCACGACGGCGAAGTCGCAACGATACCCTGCCTCAACGCAGCTTCTGACGCCGCGGCTGGACACCTCCTCGTCTACCGAGATCAGCAGATCAAGGCGGCCCGAAAGCCCATCATCGACCGCAGAGGAAAACGCCCCGAGCATGGACGCAATGCTCGCCTTGTCGTCACACGATCCAAGCCCCCTGATGAGACCGCCGTTCGAGCAGGATTTCGCAACGGATGACCCACACGGGGGCATGGTGTCCGCATGCGCGTTCAGACACAGCACGGGCCTTCCCTTCCCTATCGTAGCCAGCAGGTTGTATCTGTCACCTTCCATGGGGAAACGCCTGATGCTTGCCCCCAGCTCCCGCAGCATCTCCTCAAGGAAGCGAATGATCGCAGACTCGTTGCCAGTGACGCTCTGAACGTCCACAAGATCGCAGAGCAGTTTCCCCAGATCGATGGGCTCTGCCATGATGGTCGGCCTCTAAGGAAACGTATCCTCCACGACTGGGTTGAACAACAGACCCACCTTCTCGACCTCGCATTCGACGATATCTCCTGGCAGAATAGGGCTGATGCCTTCGGGCGTCCCGGTCGAGATGACGTCCCCGGGTTCCAGGGTCATGTGCATGGAGATGAACTCGATAAGGCGGTCGATTGGGAAGATCATGTCCCGCGTATTCCCCTTCTGTCTGACCTTCGAACTCACCCGGCACTCAAGGGAGAGATCCTGCGGATCGCCAACCTCATCTCGGGTCACTATCCGCGGGCCCATAGGGCAGAATGTGTCCAAGCTCTTGGACCTGAACCACGGATTCCTGGCCTCGATGTCACGTTTCTGCATCTCACGCGCCGAGACATCGTTGACAACGGTGTATCCGAAGACCTTTTCCATTGCCTTCGATCTTGGCGTCCTCCATGCCGGTTCGCCGATGACAACGCCCAGCTCCACCTCGTGGTCCACCCTCTTGCATATCCGGTGGTGGACGATGGCGTCCCCTGGACCTATCACGGCGCTCGAGGCTTTGGGAAAGATTATGGGTTCGTCGGGAATCGGCGCTCCCGACTCCTGGGCATGAGCTGCGTAGTTCCTGCCAAGGCACACGATCTTCCCTGGCCTCATGATTGGGGCCAGGACCCGGACCTCCTCGGCGGGCACGTGGCTCTCTGGCCCGGCCTGGCTCGCGATGATGCCCAGCTCGCCCATCCTGTCTGCGTATCCCGCGATCAGCTTGCACATGTCCGGCTCCACATTGAGCCTCACAATGGTTTCATCCTCCTCTAGGCCGAGGAAGGTTCTGCCGTCATGTTCGAATCTGACCAACCTCATCTACATCCCCTCGATGATGATGACGCGCGCGGGCGCCCCGTCAATGCCCTTGACCCGGAGAGGGAGGGCAACTAGGAAGACCTTGTCGCTCGATATCCGGTCGAGGCCCACGACGTTCTCAACCTGACAGCCCCCCGACCCCAGGATGATGTTGTGTATATCCATCGTCAGGGGCAGATCGACGACCAGGCACTTCACGCCTCGATCGACGAGCAGATGGGCGAGATCCTCCCCTACCCTCGGGAAGTCGGCGTAGTAGGCATCGGTGCCCCAGTTCTTGTACCACCCGCTGTCAAGCACGACTCTGGGCTCATCTATGAGCTCCGGATCGACTCTTTCCCGACCGATTCGTTCCCCCGGCGCCGCCCTGATGCGCAGGATTCTCGCGGGCCCGACGAGATCGGACAGCGGTATCTGGTCAACCGACCGACCACCCTTGATCATATGCATCGGCGCATCTATGTGTGTTCCGGAATGGCTGCCCATGACTATCCTGCTGGTGCGGCAGTCGACCTCCTCGTAGGTGCCCTCCTCAGTTACCGAAACGGTTACGTGGTCGGGTCTGGGGAACCTGAACATGCCCGTCTCCACTGGGACAGAGATGTCAATGAAGCGCATCAGATGCCTTCGGCCACGGATACCTCTTAAGACTTTTGTCCATTCGTTCGTTCGCCACGCCAAGCTTCCGGACAGATGCCAACTCTAGGGGAAGCATGGTTGACAGTCGATCGAGCATGCCCAGGCGGACCAGCTGGGTCCCCGCATTCCGCGGCAGGCACCGACCGCAAGTCCTGATCCCGGGAAAAGCTATTACAGGTGGAGGGGGTCTCTGAGATGGGGTCTAAACGGTGGATGAAGGCACTCTTGGGATCTTGGCCGCCTTGACCGTCGCAGTCCACATCCTTCTAGTCACTCCGGCAATGACCAAAACCGATCCGCAAGGCGTAATCCGCGTCATATGCATCGGTGAATCGTACTACCCCGAAACGCCCCTGCCAGCCCTGATCGAGGGGGATCCAAAGGTGGGGTATCAAGCGGTTCCGGCCAACCTGGGCGAGGCAAGCTTCGCCTGGGGAGGTCTGGCAGCTTTGAAGAGGTTCATCAGGATCTACATACCCAGGACGTATGAGGGACTCTTGGAATCCTACGATCTCGTCATACTGTCGGATTTCGACGGCATGCTCATGGATCCCAAACATCTGGAATGGATCGAGAGGCTGGTCAGGGAGGAAGGGGGCGGACTCGCGAAGTACGAGATCAACTACGACCCGTTAGTATCCTATGCAAGCGGAATCGAGTACTGGAAATCCACATCCATCTATGCCGCCTTCGCGACCGATCTCCCCGAGGGCAAGACCATCCCGGTCTCCGATGGTGGACTGCGGGTGGAGGAGGGCAACCCGATGGTGGATCTGCCGGGAGTGAGGCAACACTACCTATTCGTCTCCGGGAGATACGGATACGAAACTCCCAGGCAAGCCGCACGAACCGTGGCGTGGTTCAAACCAGGGGGAGAGCACGCGATCGTGACGTTGGGATACGGGCAGGGACGCACCGCCAGCACCGTGCCGGGTTTGGACAAGCTCGATTCGCTCGCAATGAAGACATGGGGCTTCTACCCCGACTTCTTCCTGAACCAGTTCTACTGGCTGGCCGACCAGGCGGTGCCCGAAGACGTCTATTCCGTGAACCGGGTCAGGAAAGCACTGATCACGTTTGCGGATAGGAAGAGGCTGATACTGTCGATAATGGATTTCGCCGAGAAGTTCGGCGCCTCGGTGGGGGATCTGCACAGAGAACTATCCCGGGCCGATGCTTTGTTGGCGAAGGCCCGCGGACTCTACATGGATCAGAGATACCTCGACTCCGAAGAACAGATCAACCTCTGCATGGAATCGCTGAAAGATATGGAGCAACGAGCCATGGGGCTGAAGGACAGAGCCCTTCTCTGGATCTACGTCGTGGAATGGCTGACGGTAACGGGGACATCCATGGTCTGCGGCGTTGCCACGTATATGATGATGGTGAGACGGAAGATGTACCGCGAGGTCTATGTGACGCGCGGAGGAGGAAGGAAGCAGTACGATGGCTCTGCGCGATAGGGCCCCCCTCTTGACCCCGCTCTCTCCCCGCTCCGAAATCCTTTTGAGGGTCGGCGCACAGTCAGCTTGGACTGCAATGAAAGGGACCATGCCTACGCTCGCCCTCGCCATGCTGGTGCTTCTCCTCTGCGTGAACCCCTCGGCATCTCAGGTCGATAGCAGCAAGATCAGATTGCTGCTGATTGGAGATGTGACCCTGGGCGAGTCACCGATCCAGGAATGGCTTCGTGACGACCCGGCGATGACCTATGAGA
>CAYVLA010000009.1:28205-63864 GCA_964452145.1 Hadarchaeota archaeon (SeqCode) | reverse complement strand
GATCAATATCGCTAGGACGCGAGTGTACCGCGGCAAGCCCAAACGCCCAAACGTTAACGGCGGAAGGGGTTTAAGAATGAAGTAGGTCGGTCAAGTCCATTAGGACTGGTTATCCCCTTTGGTCTCGCGCTGTCAAACATCTGGATGAGGAAGATCTCTTCGATGCTGCGGCTCACATCGGAGCAATCCTCGTTCGTTGCCGTGGTGTTTTGGGTTCGAGGTCCTGCACCAGTGCCAAGGTGGTCTTCTGGGAGACCTGCGCCAGCTGGATGTGTTGCGTGATTGTGCCCGAGACCAGTTGGGACCAGTTGGGACCCGTTGTTGGCGGGGCCGCAGGTGCAGGTGCAGAGCCCTAACATTCTTATGAGTGGAATCTGACAGGCGATGTTGGATGATGTTGGGTGGCTATGCTTCATCACACCTTGTGGAAGGGCACGAAGTCTGTATCCCTTCTGCCCGACAGCCGGGCGGGGAGTCATGCTGTTGCCTCCACTCCCGCATGGTCACTGAGGGTCCTTGCCGTCATCGTCGTTCTGGGGTTGATCGCATCAATGCCCTCTGCGTCGGCCGGGGATGAGACAAGCTGGATATCCGCCTTCGTGATGGGGGGGCGGATCTGGACCAATCCCTTCCGGATTCTCTTCATGCGCGATCCAATCTTCCGCTACGCCATCTTTCCTACCACACCTTTCCTCACGCAAAGCGACAAGGAGAAGCTCGACCGCGTCTACTACCCGCGGACCAGGGATCTCCTCATCCGGAGCTACGACCTGATGGTGTTCCACGACCTCTACGGCTGGCAGTTCACCGGCAGGCAGGTCTTCGACTTGGACTACGCTTTCAGGCAGGCCGGCATGACGGCCATTTGCGGCCTAGCCGAGAGCTGGGACCACGTCTGGCAGCCGACGATCCTGGCGGATCTGCTGCCGGTGTCCGAGCACAGAAGCGTCCAGGCTTTCGTCAACCGGCCCTATTGGGTCAAGTTCCGCACGGAGAGGGATCGGGTGTTTCTGCCCTTCGTCGATCTTGGGATCGAGAAGGCGTTCGGGAACAACTATTGCCTGATGACGGCCAGGCAGGGTACGACGATCTGGGGGGACATCAAGCCCGCCGAGATCCCATGGATGGTTTCCTGGAGGCCGGGCGGCAGCAACGCCGGGATGCAGTGGATCGTCTCCCACACCTTTGACCCCTGGTGGGCGGAGGAGAATAACCCATATGCCCTGGATGTCGCCACGAACATGGTCTTCTACTCGCTGGGCCGGCCGCTGATAAGCGACATACGCGCAAGGAGGGAGGCAAGGCGCCTGTTCGCCAACGTCCAGACCCAGAAGTCCTTGATGCTATCCATGGTGGAGTGGGCCGATAACTTCGGGGCCAACGTCGACTATATCTCGGACAGGTTGAAGGACCTGGAGGGTGAGACGGCTGCTGCCCGTCAGCACTACCTGGAGCAGGACTACCTCTCGGCGATATCTTTCCTTGACTCGCTATCCGGCGCGGTCAGCGAGATCGCAGCTGATGCCGCGCGATTCAAGGATCAGGCCCTGTTCTGGGTGTACGCATTCGAGTGGTTGGTCGTCACGGCCACCGCCCTGCTGGCCGGCGTGTCCGTCTGGGCCCTGATGGTTAGAAGGGGCATGTACAGGGTCTCAGACACCACGCGGCTGAAGCGTGCCTACTGAGTTTCTTCCTGAGTCACAGTCCCTTGCTCGCTCATGGTCCTGGGAAGGCAGCGGTCATGAACTCTGCAGCATCCGCTATCCAAGGGCTTTGGGCTAGGATAGCTAGCCTGCCGTCAGGGCAAGGGTGTTAGGTGTCAGGCATTGGTCCTGACCCGGTGCGGTGCAGTACACCGTCCTGTGAGTCTTGATGGGTGTGACCCGCCAGCGTGGATGGGACGTGTCCGGCCCGAAACCGAGGCCCTTGGTGCGCAGCAGTTGCTTCTGCTATTCGGTGAACGCGCCGCCATGGCGCAGGCTCTCCCACGTCTTCACCAGATCCAGAATCCGACCCGTCTGCGGATGGTCTCTCAGGATCTGGATGCTGAGGTCCTATCTCCATCTCGGTCTCGGATCGGCTTCCCGTCCTTTCTCCCGGGAGCCCATCCGCCTTCTCCGCGGCATGCACACGCTTGTGTCCGAGGCAGCCCTCATGCCCTTGTTGCCCTGGTTGTCCTGGCTTCTTCCCTGCGCGTCCACATGCGGGTTGACCATGCCGCCCAACTTGGCGAAGGGCTGCCGATCGGGGGTCATAGTCTGGCGTGTAGCTCCTTCTTCCGGTCTGATGGTCCGCTGGGAATGACGGGACCGTACGGGCGACCGGGTACGAGTCTTCCGTTCTGCACGAAGCCCTCGGGGCGGTCGCGTAGGCGGGCGATGAGTCGCTCGCGCCAGCTGGCCAAGCGATCGGCCGCATCTGCGTCCTGTGCGAGGTCATGACGTTCGTCGGGGTCCTCGGTCAGGTCAAAGAGATGCTCGCGCCCGTCGCCGGGCTCCCAGATGTACTTCTCGCGGCCGTCGGTAAGGCACTGGTGGTGCGGCGAGTGCTCGATGTGGAGGGCATCCCGCCAGGTGGATGGCCGCTCCCCGCGGAGATGGGGGTAGAGGCTCAGGCCGTCCACGCTGTCGGGGATGTCTGTGTCGAGCATGTCGAGCAAGGTCGGCATGATGTCGGCGTGCGTGACGGGCGCATCGACGACGAGTCCTTTGCGGATACCGAACGCGGGCGGCGCGCTGATCAGGAATGGAACGCGTGCAGAGCCCTCGTAGGCCAGCGACTTGCGGAAGAGGTAGTGATCGCCAAGCATCTCCCCGTGGTCGCTGGTCAGGATGATGATCGTGTCGTCGCAGTGCCGGATGCCCTTGACGGGGTTGATCAAGCGGCGAAGCTGGTCGTCCACATGGTTCAGCAGTCCGAAATATGCCGCCTGCATGCATCGCTGTGCTTCGGCGGGCAGTGTGATGCGGTGAGCCGAAACATAGTCCTCGTTGCCGAGTTCTTCTTGTCGCGGCGGGACGGCCCAGTCGCCGATCACGGGGTCCGGCAGGCGTGTCCGCAGATATCGGTCGAGGTAGAACGGCGGGGGCTGAAAAGGGGGGTGTGCTGCGATGAATCCGAGCGAGAGGAAGAAGGGGCGTGAGGGATCGCGCGTCTCCATGAAACGCAAAGCCCGCTCGACCGTCCAGTTGGTCTGGTGCAGGTCTTCGTGCATATGCCACGGATGCACCGTCCAGTCATTATGCATCACGCCGCCGCCAAACCAGTCGTCGATGCCGTGGCGGGGGTGCTGGTCGCGCAGCCATTCTAGGTAGTCCTCGCCGATTTCCATATGCTCGAAGCCGTATCGCTTGCGCGGTGGGTACTGGTGCATGCTGCGCCCGATGTGAAGGGTCTGGTATCCGCTGTCCCTCAGGACGCCGGGCAGCGTCGCCACGCCATCCCACTCCAAGCCGTCCCGGTAGCCCACCATGCCGTGGGTCTGCGGGTCTTGGCCGGTGAGGATGCTGCGCCGTGATGGGATGCATGAGGGACAGGCCGAGTAGAAGCGGCTGAAGCGTACTCCTCGGCGGGCGATGTTGTCCATGTTGGGCGTTAGCAGCACCGGGTGTCCCTCGCAGCCGAGACAGTCGCCCCGGTGGTGCTCGGTGTGAATGAACAGGATGTTAGGCAAGTCTGGCAATGCCGATCTCACACTCCTATGAAAGACCTCTCTTCGGAGTTGTCTGGGTCCGGCTCCAGTTCCACTTTATCCATCCGCTCGCTATGCATGGGCGGCTCTTAACTCTTGGGGTATCACGGTCACGGTCCAACACATCCCTGAGCCGGTCTGCGGAGGGCCCGAGCCATCATGGAGTTGAAGGGCACGGTATCACCTCTAGAACCTGCATCCTCTGAGCCACCTCCAGCACCTCCCTTGGCGGGCCGCGCGGACCGGGTTCTCATCTCTGTTTCGGGAGGAGAAACGGAATAGGCAAGGAAAAGGGGCCAGAACGGTTTGGGAAGCCATGTTCACGATGTTACCCAGTCAAAGTCGAAGAGATCCAACCTAGACAACGGCGGCCTAGTGACCTTAGCGTGGCAGCTGGGAGCGAAGGGATACATATCGATGCTCGCAGACCTTGCGCCGAAGGCAGAGCTCCACCTACTCAGCCTACTGGACAACATCTTCCCAGTCGCAACCGAGAGGGGGTCTGCCGGGCCCTTTGGAGTGCAGGAGACAATGCAGTTCTTCTTCACAGCAATAGTTAAATCTGTGAGAGAACGTTTTCTATGAGATGGGAAAAATAGGAGAAACGAAGGTTTCAAAGGGATACCAGACCGTCGTTCCTTCCGACCTCAGGCGAGCCTACAGGATCGCGCCAGGTGACAGGCTGGTCTGGGAGCAGGAAGGAGGGGAAATAAGGGTCAGGGTCAAGAAGAGGAAGACCCTGGCCGACATCGCCGGAATAGTTTCGGTCGAATCGGATGCGGTGCAGCTCAAGCACATAGCCCAGCGGGGAGAGCTTTGATCTTCGTTGACTCCTCCTTCTTCATAGCGCTTGCAAACAGCAGAGATCGATGGCATGGGAGGGCTGAAGAGATCGCCAGAGGTTTGCCAGAGGGGAAACTGGTCACGGAACTCGTCATAGCCGAAAGCGTCACATCCATCGGCGCTCTGGGCGGGGGCAAGGCGGGGACGGAGGTCTACGAGGCCATCACCGAGAACTGCGAGGTGGTATTTGTGGGCGAACGGCTCCTCATGGATTCCATGGAGGTTTACCTGAAATGCGACGGCACCCTATCGGTGGCCGATGCCGCTTCAGTTGCCATAATGTGTGAACGTGGAATCAAAGAAATCGTCTCGTTCGACGCGGACTTCGACAAGGTGAAAGAGATATCGAGGATTCATTGAGGCCTGGGCATGGCTGCAGGACTCCTCTGAGTGCGTATTCCTACATCGCCCAACTGGGGGTCGGGCCACAAGACCGCCTAACAGGCCTTTGCGTTCGAACCTGTCAGCACGCGTCCGAGACAGAGCAGATATCAGGGCATGATGGTGAGAGCTGCGCGTGCCCGGAAGAACGATTCGCCGCCGCGGCGGACGGGATGCCGGCACTGCAGAGAGGACAACGGGCAGGCTCATGGTCGGGGGCAGGGAAATAGCCCTCCTGGTGGAGAGGAAGGGCGTGCGCCACGTGTACCTGAGCTTCGGCCCCGATTACCGTCTCAGGCTCACGATCCCGCGGAGGGCCAGGGCAACCCCGGAGGAGATACTTGCCCACAGGCGGCCCTGGATAGAGGACAAGGTGCGCCGGCTCTCCGCGATGAGCAGGGTGCTGACCGATGAGCAGGTCCTCATCGACGGGAGGCCGGTGGGTATCAGGCAATCACCGGGCGAGAGGGCGAGCGTCAGGCTGCAGGGCGGGACGATGCACGTCCGCGTGCCCCCGGGGGATAGCCGGGACAGGATACTCCTGGAGCGCCTCGCCCGGATGACCCGGCAGCTTGTGGGCGGCAACCTCCCTCGGATGGCCCGGGATGTGGGGGTGAAGTACCGCTCAGCGTCGGTAAAGCACATGAAGAGGTGGGGCCAGTGCACCACGGCGGGGGATCTCCGCTTCGACAGCAAGCTCGTCTGCCTGCCTGTCGAGGTCACGCGCTACGTCATGCTGCACGAGCTGGTCCACCTGGTGCACTTCAACCACTCGGCCAAGTTCAAGGGGTTGCTGCGGCGGCACTGCCCCGATCACAGGGAGCTGGAGAGGCGGCTCAAGACCTATCTGAAGTAGGGTCGGGAGGAAGCGGCAGGGATGTTCCAGGCATGTTCCTTCCCGCTCTCGGCGTCGCCCCGGGCCGCTGGGCTGGATAAGGAGTGGCCGCATGGAGGGGTACCCTCGACCGCACTCTGATCCAGCAGTTGCAGACCCAACGCAGAACATGGATTCCTTCCGAAGGGAATGGGGTATTGGGGATACTTCATGTACTCATCAGGACTTGGCGACAATCTTTATATAGTGCGCCTGCGTAATAGTTGCAGTAAAAGAAACTGGTAGGCAGCGGCGTTAGCCTCTGGGCCTTCGGGCCTGCTGCCTACCTGTTATATCTGTCTTTCTTCTAGGGATATCCTATCTGAGCGAGAATGTCGTCTAGGAATGTGAACTGGTCCACGCTTCGCCTTATTTCTGGCGCGGCGGATGCCCGAAACGCGGCACCCTCCACTCGCTTTCCGAGACTCCTTACTTCTTCGATAGCCTCAACGTAGTCCTTGTCCCCGCTTACGACGATGGCAACGTCGTAGGCGTTCTTGAAGCCCATGGCAAGTAGGTGCGTAGCCAAAGCGATGTCGACGCCTTTCTCCTTTCCCCGCATTAGAGGCTTCGCCACAACGCGGAAGCCACGGTACTGAAGGCTCTGATGGAACTTCACCTGCCCTGGACTCGGCGGAACGCCTATTGAGCAGTAGTAGCATGGCCTGATAAGATTTCGACCATCGTTGAGTACGTCAACAAGTTTCTGGTAGTCCACACGTGTATGCCTGTTGGCTTGGCCGACCAGAAAACGTTCGAGCCATCTATGAAGATCATCACTCTTGTCATTGTCATGGGTGGCAGTATCGCCCTTGGTGCCTTATGAAGCAGACGGTTTGTTTCCGGCTATCGGTCTCATCCTGCAGAGGCGCAATTGGGGCGGATGCCACCATCCAACATACCTTTCGGAACTCGCTCCTGAGAGACCCGTGTACTTCTCAACCCGAAGTGGTGCAATGAAACCCTACGTGACCTGGCAACGAGGGAATCCTTCTCAAAGAAGGAATCGTCGAGGATCACTGCGATCACCGCTGCTCCGAGGAGATGCCCGCGATGACCCTTGCCACCCTGTCGTTCATCGCGTGCCGGCCGTGCAGCCGGAGTTCGGGCAGCAAATGCTCTAGGACGGTTCGGAGCTCCTCCTTCACGCCCCGCCTGCCGCCCAGCATCAAGGCATGTGAGACGTTGATCGGAACCGATGACGCGATCTTTGAGATCATTCTGCCGAATTCCTCCGCGGAGAACGGTATCCTCTGCCGGGTGGTTTCGAAGTACGTGTCCACAAGAGCCCTTTCGAGATCTGCGAGACCATCTCTGTCCCCTTTGAGGTTCATCGTCTCCCTGACCACGAATACGTCCCTGTCTGGGAAGAGTCCGAGTGCGAGTTCTATCTCGCCTTTCGAGGGTGAAACCAGACAGGTGAACCCCCTTCGCCTCACCTCATCGCCTGCGCTATCTCCCGCCGTGAACTCGCGGACGTCCTCAGCACAGAGAGAGGATACTCAAGGGGGACGACGGATAGGCTCATCCATGAACTTGTTAGCACCGGCGATCTTGTCAGATTGGGAAGAGGGGTCTGGAGAGGCGGCTCAAGGCCTATCTGAAGTAGGGACAGGGACACCGTTCCAGGAGGACGTCGACTTACGGGAATCATGAGCTGTCAGTCCCAGGGAAGGCTGCGCACTTGAGATCCGGTTCCGGGATGGCCCCCTGAATGGTTCTCTGCTCGAGCAGGACCTCCCGCAATGGTTATCCGCATCCGTGCAGATCTGCCAGAGTCGTATGGGCGATGGGCCTGGGCGAGCTGCACATGGCCAGAATGGAACTCCTGCGGCAAGGGCTAAGCAGAAGAAATCTAAGCATCGGCCTTTCTTCTCCTTGCCATGAGGAGGGGAAGGATTCCGGAAAGCATCCGGATGGGCCTCACCGATCGACTCGAGAAACACGCGGCTCAGAAGTGGGAGCGGGAATGCCGCGGTGTGTTGGTCAGATTCCGGGGCGTCTATGCGTACGTGGATGCCTACCCGTCTCGCCATGACTACACGCCGGGGATGACGGAGGAAGAGAAGGCCAGGCTGGATGCGACACCAGTCCACCTCTGCCGTATGGAGTATTTCGGAAGAAAGGACGAGTGGGGGTTCGCCTTCTACAAGTACAGCGACGAGAAGTACGAGGTGTCGATTCTCCCCAGCATCTCGTGGACCGGAACGCCCGAAGAATGCTTCGACTGCGCTTCCAACGTCTACCTCTCCAGCTCCATATACGAATATTCACGAAGAATGCGCGAAGCCATCGAAGCGGGTCGGAGGAAAAGCGGATCCGAGTAGAGGGTTTTGGTTATCCCGCTCCTGTCGCCTTGTCTGGGCAAGGAAACGCTGGTTTGGGCAATGTCTGCGAGCAATGCTTCCGAGAAAGGAGGTTCTCTTACTGAACGAAGAGGATGCAGCTGAGGCATCGAGAATCTGCCGGGAGCTGAAGAGAGAAGGGAAGCTGATAGCCGACATAGATGTTCTGATCGCAGGCATTGTGAGGAACCCAGGACTCACCTTAGTGACCCGTGACAGAGACTTCGAGAGGATCAAGGGCATCGATTTGTGCCTCTACGAATTGTGATCGAGGATCAGAACCGGCTTCCTTGGACCAGAGTCTTGCATTATCTTTTGTCGGATATCCACATACTTGTTGAGGCGTGTTGGGGAGCGGGGGTTCAGTAGAGGGCCCGTGATTGAGGCCCCCGTATCCGGTACAAGCTCGGCATGTCCTCATACCTGACCGCTGCGAGTACATCCACGTTGGATGGAATCTTGAGTCCCTGCAGGCGCCCCCTTCTCTAGCCGATGAAGTTGAAGAGCAGTACCTCCTCAGCACCATCGCAGTCGACATTCACGATCTGAACCGCTCCGCCGCCTTGAGGTCGAGAGAAGAAAGCATCGGATCTGTATGATACTGCAATGGTTTCGCCCTTCCTGACGTCGTTGAAGACGAAGGGACATCCGGGGAGGTTGGCTATGGGGAGAACCAAGGCCTCGCCGAGCGCTCGTCTGCTGTAGAGGGTTCGGTTGCCGCTTCTTATCACGGTCGCATCGATAAGGCTACCCGATCTCTCCGGGAAGAGGTCAGATACTCCCCAGAAAGATGCCAGGACCTCCGAGTCATCGTCAAGCATGAGGAAGGTTGACGTACTCTCAGCCCGCAGCCCCGGACTACCGGTGAAATCGTAGAGGGTGTATCTGACCCTGGTTCCGTTGTAGCTCGTGTATCCCGTCCTGATGGTGCGAGATTGGACAGGGATCATCACCTGAAGCGCCGAGATCCGGTCGAAGGTTGCATTAAGTTTCTCCTCCTTAGACACGGCGAGGTTCTGGCCGTACAGGAATCGGAAGCCGACACTGACTTCCACGCAATCACGATTCACCACGAAGCCGAATTCAAAGGCATTCTCACCAAGCGAGTCCGAGACGGCGACGGCGAGCCTGTCAGGGAACTCGTTCTTGAGGATTCTCACCGGCTCCTCGCCCCGCAAGCCGAGGAAGAAGGGCGCTGTCACCAGCGAGGCAACGACTGCGATCCCGACGGTGCCGATCAGCTGTCTTTCCACATTCCGACCCCCAGCCGCGTGGTGTCGACCTCCCGGTAGAGCCTCCTCCTTATCATCAACTCATAAACCAGCCAGCCGATCAGGCCCGATGCGCCGCCCACGCTGAACCATTCTATCAAGTAGGTCCAGAGCATGGTCCGGTCCTTGAGCTTCATGGCCTCCCGATCCAGCCCGTTGAGGCCATCCAGCGCATCTTTGGTCTTGGCCAGGGACTCCTCGTAGTCCTGTTGAATATAGGCAGACCCGGCCCTGGCAACGGTGTCGTCGAGCTGGGATATCTGGTGCTCAAGTCTGCCGGTGTTTGCGCCCATCTTGTCTATGAAATCTAATAGCGAGAACATCATCGCCTTCGATACCCTGTATTGCTTGAGGTTGGTCCGAATGGCATGGACGAGGGATAGATCCTGGGGGACGTCCAAGCCCGCAGTGAAGTAAAGGAAGCCGACGACGTAGTCCATGTAGTATTCCCACTTTATGAAATCGTAACCCCAGCCGCCTCCCAGGCACGAGGTGAACCCGTATGATCTACCGTTCCCAACATCCCACCAGACCATCACCGGATAGCCCTCGGGAAGATCGGCTCCAGCCAGGATCCTGGCACCCTGCTTGGCTTCAACGATGCCCAGACCGTGAAGAAGAGGAGCGCTCCTCCAGGGCAGTGGCTTCATGGTGGGGTGATCAGGATCAAGGACGTCCAGCTTGAAGCTTCTCCACAGCGTGGCGGTCTGCATATTCTGGGTAGGCAATACCTCGCCAACCTGCGTCGGCTCCCAAGAGCCTATCCCCATGGACTGCTCGCCCCCGAATCCCCCGATGCCGCCGGTCATCGAGAGGCCCATGCCCATGTTCCTGACCCCGTCTGCAAACCAGTTGAGGTACTTGGGCGGGAAGTGGTCAACCTGCTGATCGCCGAGATTGACCAGATCGTAATCCCCGACGAACTGGTCATATGTGCGGGACATGTACAGACGCATGAACCGGTTCAGCTCCTCTCCCCGGGTGAGGCAGGCCGACGGAACGAATGTGGGGAGGATGACCGGATCCACAAGCATGGCATAGCTGGCCCTTGTGGTGTCGCCGCAGTACAGCACCCGCACCCTCCCGGACTCGGGGTCCCGTCTTTCCTCTCTGGCAGCTGCTACCGGGGCAACGATCTGCAGCAAAGCCAATATGATGAGGATGCCTGAGGCACGCAAGATGTGACTCGTCGGCTTCCCATCATGAACTATCGATAGTATCTCCTCTCTCGCAAGAGCCCAGGGAGCGATGTGCTGGGAAGGCATTGTAATCGGCTCCATGCCTGTCCCTAGTGCGGTTCCTTGCTCATATGCCTTTGCCCGGGAGGGGAGAGCTGGGAAGGTTCCCCATCGGCGGGGGCGTGAATGCCTCGATCGCATCGAGCTTGGCTTTCCCAATGAGGCCCTTCAGCGATCCCAGCCTGCCATCCATGTGGGATATGACCTTCTCCCCGCTGAGGGCGGTGCGGCTTGTTCCTAGCGTGATGACTCCGTCTCCCCGAAGATCGGGGTCCAGCCGCCAGTTGGGCGGAGACACTAAACGCCTGCCAGAGCGGGGAGGTTCATGCCTAAGGGCAGGTGCTCCGCGATGAAGCAGGAACCGAACGCCATTTGGAAGAAGTCCTAAATGGGTAAGTTTCGGACAACGGTGCAATGGCGTCCTCGAAGCCCCGTTCCGGATCTGGCGGCCCCAGCTGGCCTGGCGCCGGGAGCGGGAGGGCCGTTATCGCATGCGCGTTACGGCGACTTCCCGGTACAGCCTCCTCCTGATCATCAGGGTCCAGACGGAGACCCCCGCGGCCAGGGACACGCCCGTCACGACGAGCCACTGGATGAGGTGCACCCAGACCAGCGCGGATTCCTTCAGCCTCATGGCCCGCTCCCCCATGGCATCCATGTCGGAGAGCGCCTCGTCCATCAGCGCAGAAGCCTCGTCGTAGGACTGCATGCGGTAGAGCCGCTTGCCTTCAGATACCTTCCCAGCGATCATGTCCAAGCCCTCCAGCACCTCGTCCGTCCTAGCCCCAAACCGATCTATGAAGTCGAGGAGAAGGTGGACTAGGCCGCTGGCCCTGTCGTGGTACAAGAACTTGGCCCTGAGCATGTGGACCTGGGCCACGTCCTCCGGGAGGGTCCTCCCGGTCGAGAATATCACCAGCCCTAGGAGCATGTCGGGTGCGTAGGGGTTGTGCTCCGTGCTCCAGAACGGAAAGCCGAAGTTGTCCTGAAACGTCCACGTCACTCCCTTGCCGTGCTCCCAGTACATGGCGTGGGGAATCCAGCCCGGGGCTTCGAACTCCGGATCCGGGTACGCACCCGGGTAGCCATGGGGGTAGGGCCCAATCGAATACGAGGCCACCACCACGCCCTCCCTGGGAATGGTCAGCAGGGTGTAGTAGCCGGGGAATGAGCGCGGAAGCCCGGGAAGATCGCCGTAGGGGGTGAAGACGGCCGGAACCGCGGGGTGCCTGTTAAACACCACCCTCCCCCCAAGGGGCTGGAGACCGGTATAGCCGACGCTGACCACGGCATCTGCATCGTTCGGGAAGGCGTCGGAGAGCACCGACTCGGCCCAGGGAATGGAGATGGCGGTATGCGTGCTCATCACGCTCCTGGTCTGCAGCCCCCCGATGCCGTCAACGATCCCATCGTACAGCATCCTCTGCTGGTGGGTTGTAAACATCCAGACCTCGATGCTGGCGAGGATCATGAACTCGTAGGCGAGGAGCTCATCGTAGGTGCGGGGGAAGTAGAGCCGGACGTACCTCTGGATCTCTGGAGGCGTCCACTCACCATGCTCCCTGGCGGGGATCACCATGACATCGGTAATGGGATCCACCCTCAGCCACACCGACGCTATGGCTATCCTGGGCGGGTTGCCCGTGACAAGGACCCTCACCACCTCGTCTCCCCCGGCAACAGCGCCGGGAATCCCGGGGAGAACGAGGAAGGCGACGATGATGGACACCCGGACTCCCGTGGAGCCGCCCGCAGTCCCCCGTGGTCGCATCCGTGACTCCGGGGCGTTTTTGGGAATATAGCTCTTCCTGATCAGGATGCCACCGCAACGGACTCGCCCCCCCTTGCCGGGGGATCCTGCATCAGCTTGGAGGCATGGAATGGTCTCATCGTTCCTTGCCATGGTCCTGGGTGTGCCCGTTCTGGAATCGGGAGAGAGGGATGGCTACGCCGCGACCTGGAGGCCTGAGGTTTCGCCGCGGAGTACGAAGCCATCGGCTTGAAATCCGGGCCCCCTTCAGTCCAGGTGGGCATTCCGGATAGCCGGTTGAGACCGGTGACCATGAAGGCGAGTGGTAGTCAAGGGGGCTGGCAAGGCAAAGGTTAATATATCTAGATATACCAAAGATATTCTTAGGTATAGTAATGAGGGACCAGTACCTGGACGCTCTCCTCATCGAACTCGAGAAGAGGGGGGCAGCAAGGTTCACCGAGCTGAAGGACGTCGTCGGGAACCCGCGAACCCTGAGCAGGAAGCTGAAGGAACTCGACTCCCTCGGGATGATCAACTCCGAGAACAGTTCGTACTCCCTCTCGGCCAAGGGGAAACAGGCCGCTGAACTCTCCAGGAAGTGGCGAGAACTACTGGAATCAGGACCGCCCGACGATGGCGTGAAGAACATCGACCGCATCCCTCACCCCACCTTCTCCAAGGTCCTCTCGAGATACTGCAGGATCCTGTTGGATCACTTCGGAGAGAGGCTCTTCGGGGTCCTCGTATTCGGCTCCGTGGCCCGCGGCGACTGGAGCGCGAATAGTGACATAGACCTCCTCACAGTGGTTGCTGACTGGGAGAAGCGATCCTGGGAGAGGAGCAGGGAGCTGACTAAGGTCATCGACAAGCTTCGGGGAACCCGGGAATACCGGTGGTCGGTTGGGGAGGGGTATATGCCGGTCATCCAGCACTACCCCCTTGACGTGGAGGAGGCCAGGAATTCCCGCAGGATCTACATGGATGCATCCGTGGACGGGCTGATTCTCTACGAGCGCGAGGAGTTCCTGTCCCAGGTGCTCAAAGATTTCCGGAGGAGAATGGCGGAACTGGGCGCGCGCAGGGCCTACCTGCCCCAAGGCTATTACTGGATCATGGAGGGGGTCGAAGTCGGGGAGGTCTTCGAACTTTGAAAAGCCTTGACGTCGCCAAGAAGGGGGTGGAGCGGGCCGGCAGGTGGTTGCGCGGCGCCGAGGTGGCACTGGATGAGGAGCGCTGGGACGACGTCGTATACTCGGCTCAGATGGCTGTCGAACAGGCGTCGAAGGCGGTGCTATTTGCCCTCGGCGTGGATTTCCCAAGACAACACGATGTCAGTGGAGTACTTATCGACATGATGGATAGAGAGGATCTACCAGGAGATTTCAGGGGAGAGATACCCCAGATTGCCGCAGCGATCAGGGAACTGGCCGAGCAACGAGGACTGGCTGGCTACGGGTTTGAAGAGGGAATCACCGCGGACTACTTCGAGGATTACGCGCCCCAAGCGTACGAAATGGCGAGAAGGGTTCATCAGTCCTGCCAGGCGTTTCTGAGGCAGACATTTCATCGGTAGAACAGGCGCCACGGTAGCCCAGGGCTTGCCTCATCGTGACGCCGGGGATGACTCGGGGGTCAGCGACTTTCTCACCCAGGTCGAGTATATGTGGCTCCCAGTGTTCAACCCACTGGAGAGACTCATCGTAGTCGAGGATCCCTCGAAGGGGGAGAAAAGGGCCATCGAGAAGCGTGGCGAGCTGGCCACTGAGGTCGAGGTGCTGAAGGCTCTGCGCGGATGAAGTGTGCCTCTCCTGCCGTGTCCCTAGGGGGGCGAGCAAGATCCAGGACCGGGCTGGCATCATTCAATGAGCATCGCCGAGCACGGCGACACCCAAGTCCCCGTGTGGAGCCTGGCGAGCATAGCGGGAATGAGGCTGGATGACTACTGCCTCACCTGCCGCAGGGCCTGCAGCGCGGAGGAGAAGGAGTCGATCTTCACCCAGGTCAGAGAGGCGGCGGCCAACATAATCCGCCTCAAGGGAGCGACCTACCACGCGGTCAGCCTGGCCCTGGTCAGGATCGTGGAGAGCATCATCGGGGACCAGAACTCGGTCCTCACGGTCTCCGCCCTCCTGGAGGACTACCACGGGATGAGCGACATCTGCCTCAGCGTCCCCGCCGTGGTCAACTCCAGGGGGGTAGACTCCGTGATCCCCCTCACGCTCAGCGCCCAGGAGACCGCCTCCCTTCGCAGATCCGCGGACACCATAAGGCGGGTCAACCGGTCCCTGGGCGCGTGAGAGGCACCATCCCGGCGGCCTGGCACCTCGCCCTCGAGGCATGCCCCGGCAAGCCGGCAGGCAGGCGATGCCAGCGGCCGGTATGCGCACACGGCCGGGTAGACATATATCCGGGGAAGCCCACCTGAACGCGGGGCCGGAGGCCAGATCTCGTCCCGGGCCTCGGCGGGGGCCGTGCCGGACCCCGGCCAGGAAAGGTATGGAGGTTACCCGTCTGCACTTCTGGATAGGATGGGGGGCAACCACCCCTCCCGAGCTAGCCATCGGCATGCTGATACTGGTGGCCATCGGCCTGATCCTCGGCTACCTCATAATCCGGGCCGGGAACAGGGACCGAGCCCCCTGAACCGGGCGATCACGCGACCGACGCACCGGATGCCCGGGATCCCGGGGATGGAGCAGAAAGGACACGGGGGACAGGGATGGGGACCTAACCCGCTGCCAGGGATTCGCCGGATGCGAGGGCACGCGTGGCCACTCAGAGATGCAGTGATCGATTTATCAGACCCGGCTCCGGGCGAGGGATGGTCGATCAGGGAGGTCTGGCATGATGGAGGAGACGGTGGTGTTCCGTGCCGGTGAGCACGGCGTGCAGAGCATGCGGATACCCGGCATGGTCACCTCAGCCAGGGGGACCCTCCTGGCCTTCTGCGAGGCCAGGGACGGGGGAGACCGCACCCCCACGGATCTCGTGCTGAAGCGCAGCCAGGACGGGGGCAGGACCTGGGGTCCCCTCCAGCTGGTGGTCAAGGCCCGCGGCCTGGACGCCGTCATGAACCCCTGTCCGGTGGTCGACGCGTCCACGGGGACGATCCACTGCCTGTCCAACATCTTCCCGGACGGCGACATGGATCTCCACAGGCAGCCCGGCAAGGTGCGCACCATCATCTCCAGGAGCGACGACGACGGCCTCGCCTGGTCCCCGCCCCAGGACATCACCGGAAGCATCCTTGATCCCTCCAGTGACTACGGGAAGGTGACCGGGCCCGGCGCCGGCATCCAGACGGACTCGGGGAGGCTGGTGGTCCCCTTCGGACTTGGCCCGGAGGAGAGGTGCCGCGGCATGATCGTCTACAGCGACGACCACGGGCGGACCTGGCAGGCCGGGGGCAGGATCAGGAGCACATCCACGGAGACGCAGGTGGTCGAGCTCTCGGATGGCAGCCTGCGCCTGGACATGCGCAACCAGAACCCGGAGGAGAAGCCCATGCACTGCCGGTACTACTCCATCAGCCGCGACGGGGGGCAGACCTGGACCGAGCCCGCGAGGGACCCAGGCCTGGTGGACGTCAGGTGCCAGGCCTCCATACTGCGCTACCCCTTCAAGGTCCCCCCGGGCCAGGAAGGCCAGGGACGCCGCGAGCACCGGGGCCACCCCATCCTCTTCGCCAACCCTGCCTCGGGCTACGGGGACCGGGTCAACATGACCGTCCGCCTGAGCTGGGACGACGGCCGCACCTGGCCCGTGGCCAGGACCGTGCACCCGGGCCCCAGCGCCTACTGCTGCCTGGCAGCCCTGCGGGATGGAAGGATCGCCCTGCTCTACGAAGGCGGCGAGGGGCACCGATACGACCGGATCAGCTGCGCCGTCTTCGACCTCGAATGGCTGGCCGGGGCCTGATGGCCCCCATGGTCCTGATGCAATGGAAGGGCTGGGGCTTGAGGTGGACCTCATAGCCCGGAGGCTGAGGAAGGCCGAGGCCCTCCTTGCGCTATGCCTGTTCTTGATTAGTGGCTGGAGGGATCGTAGCGGACAACACTGCTGTGACCGTTAAGGATGTCGACTATCCCAGATGCGGGCAGCTGGCCCTGGCGATGGAGGGCTAGGTCCTTGGTCGCTCGTCTCGGGTGGATCGCGGGCGCGGGTTGCCTTGCCGCCCGTCGACCCCTTGGTTAGGATGGCTTTCCCTGCGTTCCAGCGACCGTCTTCGCTGCCCTCTTCCTTGTCAGCACTGCCAGCGACACGGCCACCGCGACCGCGACACACGCCAGGGCCACGAAGACCACTAGGAGGGAGGAGCGTTCCTTCTCCGGCTCCACCCTCTGGCCGGAGGGTAGGGTGAGCGTGCCGTTGGCCTGCCCGACCGGCACCAGAACCGTTGACCACTCTCCCTCGCTTGCCGTGCCCTCGCTTGACTGGACTCCGACCAGACGGCCGTTCTGGAGGGCCCTGACTTCCAGGTGATACACCCCCTCGCCCGTGCCTAGGAGGTCGACCTGGTAGAGGCCTACAGGGTCAGGTATTAAGACGCGCTGGGGCGAGCTTCCCGAGCCGCTGTACTCGGCGCCGGGGATCTCGATTGCCGTCCCCCCGGTCTCCGGGTCGTATCCAACCCGGTGGCCGAGGGAGTCGCTCACCATCATCTGCACGGGGGACCGGGCCACGATCTCAAGCTGTGCCTCATCCCCAAATGTCACAAGGATCGCTCCGCTTGACTGTGGCGCCTCGAGGTCTTCGCCCTCCGCGGCAAACCACAGCGTGCCGATATCCCCGGGCCGGCCCCTGTTCGTGCCGACCGTCCACCTGGCCTCGGCCGAGCCGCCTGCGGACACCTGGCCCAGGCTCACCGTTGCGTCCGATCTGACGGACAGTGCATCGTCGACCCACAGGGTTACCTTGACGCCACGGGCCGGCTCGTCGCCCACGTTCCTGACTGCAAGCGACACCTCGACCGTCCCGTTGGCCGGGATTCTCTCAGGTATCTTGGGGGAGAGGGCCAGGAAGGCTGGGGCCACCACCCCTTCGACCGACTCCACGGCCTGCGAGAGCGCTGTCCATGCTCCCAGGACCGCCTGGGGCGTGGTGTCGATGCTGGTGAGCAGCTGCTCGAGGTCGGTCTCCTCGTTTCTGAGCCAGTGGGCTAGGGAGACGTACAGGTCGGCCTGCTCGGCGAGGGCCTGCGTGTAAGCATCCGCCGCCCCGCTGTAGGTTGCGTCAAAGCCCTCCACTTGGTATAGTGCCTGTGGGTAGGCCGCGGCGAGCCTGAGGAACATGCTTTCAAGCTCCGATGAAACTTGTTCCTCGAACTGTTCCAGATCGGCTACCGCCTCTGCCGCGGCATCCCTGTCGCCGGCCTTCACCGGGGATCTGGTCCTGCCGATGGCGTCCATGTATCCCTGTACCTGCACGCTCATCGGCGACGGCAGGGGACCAGCCGGGGATCCCAGGCTCTGCTTGTTGGCAAAGGGGGACTCTCCGCCGAAGGAGGCGTAGACTGCGTTCAGCTGCTGTTCCCATGTCACGTACAGTGCCCTGAGTTCGGTGATGATGACGCCCGCGAAGCTGCCTATCCCGGCGACCTTGAGCCAGGGGTTGGCCGCCATTAGGCGCTTGACCAGGGGCGCGGTTGCCTGCGCGGTCCAGACTCCCCAGATTCCGCCGACCCCGCGGAAGATGTTCGCGGCCTTGAACCAGGAGACCGCCCAGCTGTGCTGGTTCTTGTGCCACCCCTCATGCTCGGTGTCCATGACGGATACCGCGTTCACCGCCTCCAGGGGCTTGTTGATGGCTTGGGAGTGGTTGGCGGCCCACAGAGCGTTCTCCAGCTCGCCCCGGGTGAGCCAGAGGTAGAACTCCAGAAGCGCCACATCGCCTATGGTCCGGGCGCCCTGGAAGATGACCTCGAAGACGAGGCTGGTGCCGAAGTTCTTGCGCACAAGATCGGTGATGCCGAATCGTATCACCTTGGCGAGAACGGTCTTGGCGAGGTTCTTGGTGTCGGGGTCCGTGACGCCGGCCTTAGTGAGAAGCCAGTCCACGCCCCCCGTGCCGAATGCGCCGGCGAAGAGGGTGATGTGCGCTGTGGTGGCCCAGTTCTTCAGCTTCTCGTTGCCCTTCGCTAGGAGGAACTCTTGGGCGGCTCGGACAGGCTTTGGCGTGAGCTTGTCCACGGTGGGCAGCTTGGTGCTGGCCGTGGCCCTCATGCCGTCCATCATCACGGTGGTCATGATGGCGACCGTCAGGCCCTTGACCACGTTGTCGATCGAGATGTAGGCGTCGTCCACCCGGTTGCTCACGAAGCCCATCGCCAGGGTGATCCTCAGGAGGTTGTTCCAAGGATCGTCTGCGTCTGGCTGTGTCTTAAGGAGGCTGTTGCAGGGAGGGGAGTCCTTAATGATCCTGTCCAGGAACGCCTCCAGACGAGCTCGCAGGCTTTCGTTGCCCTGCTCGATCTGAACCCCAAGCTTGGCCAGCTCGGCCAGCGGCCCGTAGACCGAGGTCTCCTTGAGGGGGCCGCCGAAGCCCAGGCCCAAGACGAGGTCGACATCGCTCAAGGACGGCAGCTCAATCGAGTCCAGCTGCTCGACCAGCCCCAGGTAGTTCTTCACAAGGCTTGCCGGCAGGTAGAGATCGACGCGCTGGGCCCCGGTGATGTTTCGTTCCTGTTTGAGCTCCCTGCCCTCCACCTTGGTTGTTGCGCGTAGGAGGTAGCGCTGCTTGGGGTCGAGTTTGTCGGACTCGATCAGGTACGTCCCGCTTGTTCCCGTCGTGGCCTCGGCGACCAGCTTCCTGTCTGGAAGGCTGTAGAGCTGGACCTTGACCCCGGACATAGGGTTCTCCCTGATGTGTGCGGCCTGGGGGACGTTGGTCCAGATATCGTACACGGTGCCCTCGACGCGATCCACGGTCTCAAAGTAGAGCCAGACGTAGCGACCGCCCCTCAAGGCGCCGGCAACGATCTGCGGCCGATCAATGGTCCGCTTGCCCAGCCGCAGGGTGACGGTGAACGTCGTGCCCGATGGATAGAAGACGTTGTTGGGCCACTTGATGCTGCACTTGCTGCTCGAAGAATACGTGCTTCCGTCGGAAGCTGGTCTCATGGGCTGCCCGAGGTAGTCTATGTCCCACATGCTCGTGTCCTCGGGCACCTTAAGCGGCGGATCAACGGCCATGACGTCGGCCTTGCCCCCCTCCAGCAGAATATCGCCCCCTGGGACGCCGCCCGAGCGGCGATACATGGTGATCCAGGACCCGGATATGGTGACCGTGACGTTCACCGTTGCGCCCTCCCTCCAGGTGTTATCGGGCAGGTTACCCACGATCGTTATGTTGCCGGCATCGCCGTAGCTTACCCAAGACGACTGGATGGTCTTCTTGTCTCCTGCAGCCACAGCGGGGATCAGGGGAGCTGCCGGACCAGCTACCAACAGATACGCCAGGAGCAGGGATATCGGACTCCTGGAAAGGTTCAATCTCGTCACGGTTTCAACTCTCGCATGCTGCCGAATTGCTGCCAGCGCCCAGTCTCTGGGGATAAATGGCTTTCGTAACGCGCAACGCGCAGCGCGCTACCGCTTCGCAAGGTGCCGCCCCCCAGCGCTCCATGGCTGGTTTGAGTCGGAATGCCCCCGGGCTGACTCGCCGCAGGGGTACTCCTGTGAGTTGACTGGGCAGCTTGAGTGGGAAGATGCCACCCAGGTGGCATCTTCGGCCCTGGCATTCTCCACAAGCCGAGGCCGGGCATTCGAGGCCCGTCGGCTTGGTCCAGCCCCGCCTACGCCCTTCTCCTGATCGGGTTGAGGACCTGGATGTCAGGGTGGCGCCGGAAGTCCTTGACGTTGTCGGTGGCGATCTTGCGTATTCCTTTTCTCAGCATGCTGGCGACGACGGTAGCATCATTGGTCTTCATCCCATGCTGCACCGCTATCGCCGCCCCTTCGAGGACATCTTCTCTCTCGATGTCATAGTACGAAAGCATCTGGGATTCGAACATCGTCTTCATTATTCTCTCCGCCTTCGGCGCTCCCAGGTTCCTGAGACATCCGTAGTGGCATTCCAGAGCCACGATGGTGTTGAATTCAAGGTCCTCCGACGAGGTTTCGAAGAACTTCACCGCATCGACGTGCTCCGCGTAGCCCGCGTCGCTGGCGAAGATGAAGATGTTGGCGTCGACCAGCATACCGGAATCAGCCCCAGAGTTCCTCCTTGAGCTTCCCTGTATCCAGGGCTTTGCCCTTCTCCGCGCTATGGATTGCCTTGAGGAACTCATCCTCCCCCCGAAGGATCTTCAGTCTTGCCTCCTGGTCGGATATCTTCTCGAAAAGTATGGTGTCCCCTTCCTTGATCTTCATGGCGTCGCGTATCTTCTTTGGGACAACCAGCCTGCCGTTGGTGCCAATATCGGTAGATGCTATTACCATTAGTGCCAGTGAGCATTGGCACGATATAACTGTTGTGATGGCGGATGGCGGAGCACGCCTTGTAGAGGTCCCCGTGCCGGGCTGGTTGCCGGGCCTGGTCCAGCGGGACTTGAGAGTCCTTCGTGCAGCAGCGTCCGACGATGAATCTCACCCAAACTGGTTGTCGAACGCGAAGCTTTCCATCGAGAACAGCATCGACCCCGAGATGACAACCCGAGATGCAACATGCCTAAGAACCTGGCGACCATGTTGGGGGGATCGGTACTTGCCGACGATCCGCAGGGCGAGCCCAGTTCATGTGCCGGAGGTGTCCAGCCTCTGTAAGGCAGCTATCGCGGCCTTGGGTCGGTCGTCAACGGTCACGAGCCCCCAGTCCTTGCTGGCCTCGTCCAGGTAGTAGTCCCTCCAGACCCACCAGCACCAGCCCGCTAGGCCTTCCTCAAGGCAAGATCGATCCAGCGTCGTGAGATAACCCGCCCGCTTGGTCTCGAGAGTCTCCGGTTCCTCCCCCGGGTACAGCAGCCTGACGTCTATGCCTGTTTCCCAGAACAGGACGGGCTTCGTGTGCCTTGCCCGCGATCGTAGAGCATTGAGATTCCGCAAGACCAGGGCTGAGGCGTCGTTCGCCTCCCCAACTCCCGCAGGGTAGTCACCGGCGAAGTAGATGTCGACCGACCCGACGCCCCAGGTCTCCTCTCGATGTTGACCGTACCTCCAGAAGTCGAGCCTCTGGCCGATCAGGGCCTCGGGGTTTGCCCGCCTTATCGCGGCTGTTATCTCCTCTGCGACCTTCCTGTAGATGAAGTTGTGCCATTCGTTGAAGTCGTTCCACTTCTTGTCCGCATACGGCAATATGGGAAGGCCGTGGTAGTGGCTCGTTTCGAGCAGGCCGATGGTGTCCTTGACCCAGGAATCGACCGGGAAAAGCACATCGCCCCATTCCGAGTTGTTCTCGCCCCATCTCCGGTTCCAGTATCCCAGATCGGGGACGGTGTCCTGGAGAAAGCCGCGCCAGGCCTTGAGGTTCAGGGAATCGTCCCATGACCAGGCATTCATGTTGAGGTGCTGCCAGTCCAGAGGGTCGTAGATGATCTTGTCGAAGCCGCGCGTGATCCTGGCGATGCGTTCGTGGAACTCGACGAAGCACTGCCAGGTAAAGGCATCTTCCTCAACGATGCCGGGGTAGTCGAAGAGGAGGTATCCCAGGAAGGGCCCGTGCCTGGCGCCGCCGGCATCAACGCACTCCTCGTAGAACTTGGCTTCCACGCCCTCCGGGATCCTGGAGATGCCGAACCAGAGAATGGTGTAGAGGTTGTTCCTCTCGGCCTCGGTCAGCAGTTCGATCAGTTTCTCCTCGTTGTCCTCGCTCAGGGTCCGGCCGCGCTCCGCCTGATCGAGCTTGGTCATGAAGGATCCCCAGTTGACCTGCACAGCTATGGCGTTGAATCCTTGGCCGCTGATGGTGGTCAAGTCGTGTTTCAGCCTGCCCAGATCCAGCTCCTCCCAGAAGTACTGGTGAAAGGCGTGGGGCTGGAAGTACATCGCGCCGCGGATGAAGAGGGTCCGGTTCCCATCCATCAGGCGATCATCCTCCACGCGAAGACCGGGCGGGGCCTCCTTCTGCCTCCAGCCCAATATGAAGATGCAGATGACAAGGATTGCCAGGACTGCGGCAGCGAACGGCACAGCTCGGTCCATGGTCGACGAGCCATAGGGCTCGACGAGCATATTACTGTTTTGAAGGCCGGAAGGTCGAGAGCCGGAAAGCGGTTGAAACTTCCCGAGACCTGGTGCGGGACGCTGAGTGAAACCACTCGGTGCATGGCCCTGGGCAGGATCATCGTGCGGGGACCTAGGTTCGCTTGTTCCGGTACGCCTGACGTACCGGTCGACCTTCCCAGCAGTCAGGATCCTGTTGGGAATGGGCCAGTTCCGCGCTCAGCGCCGCCAGGCCACGTAGATGTCGGCCTCGAGCATCTCGCTTTCCGAGCTGTAGAAGTGGTGAACGAAGTAGATGTTGCCATCCGCGTCCAGGCAGGGCTCCCCCGCGAAGCGTGAGATCACCTCCTGGGGCTCTCCCCAGCCCCCGCCCTCCTCCCGCAAGGACCGGAACACGGCCGGTCCGGGATAGCCCAGCCTGCTGGTTCCGGTGAACCAAAGCTCGCGCCCGTCCCGGGTCAAGAAGGGCTGGTCCTCGTCACCCTCGCTATTCACTGTCGGGCCCAGGTTGACGGGATCCGACCAGCCGCCATCGGTGCCCTCGCAGATCCAGAGGTCCCGACCTCCATGGCCCCCCGGCATGCCCGAGCCGAAGTAGAGGGCCGTCAGGTCAGAGGATATGTGGAGCTCGCCGATCTGGCGACCGTTGATGTCCTCCCCGGCCCTTCTCCAGTTCCTCCACCTCCCCTCGACAAGGTCCGCGACGTAGTAGTCGATCTCCCGTACGTTGCCCGCCCTGACGGAAGCGAACCACATCCTGTCGTCAAGAACGAAGGCGCAACCATCGAGGGAGATGTCATTGCTCAGCACGACCTTCTCCGGGGCGGACCATCGACCGTCCTTCCTCTCGCAGACCCAGATTCCCGTGACTCCGTCAGAGATCTGCTTTGCGGGTGGGATTCCGACGTCCGGAGTGAAGAAGAAGTAGAAGGCCTCGCCTCCGGGAAGGATGAAGGGCGAATCCTCGGCCCCTGCTGTGTTGATAGGGGAGCCAATGGGCACGGGCTCCTCCCAACCATCGTCATGGATGACGGGTGGGAAGAGATCATCCTCCGGAAGGATCTTCGAAACCTGAGGCAGGGACTCCAGTCTTCGCTGAGTCCAGTTGATCTTTCCCTGATCGTCCTGCCCATCGAAGAGACAGCCTCCGGCAAGGATTACCAGAATGGCCGCCCCTGTTACCATGATCTCGCTTCTCAAGGAGGATGCGTGCCGACTCGGTCCACATAAATGCGTTGGCGTGCGCCTCGAGGCCGTCTGCCAAGGGATGCCCGAAGGGTTAGGGTTAGGTGACGGGCCAAGCGGATTCCATCGGAGTCGACATGGCAATGAGCCCCCCGGAGCAAGGCAGCGCTCCCGGTTACCGCTCGCTCAGGCGATTGGTGCCACCTGACTTCGAGATGGACTACGTGGTTGCGGGTCTCAGAAGCCTTCCGTTTTCCCTGACTCGCGTCAAGGCAAGTCGGATGGGCCCTACTCAAGACCGGCTCGTTGTCCCCTTGGGTGATGAAAGACAATGCCAAGAGGGATTCGGTCAGCGAGAAGCGAGGCGCCGCCTGGAGATCGAGAGCTTGTGTGCCTTGATCTGCCGACGCCTTTCCATGGCTTGCCCGGGCCCTTCGTGGCCTTCATGCCCTGCCAAGGCCTTCTCTGACGGCCCTCATCACCCCTTCAGGGTTCCATGTCGAGAAGGCAAACTCCGAGCAGTAGCCCTGTCCCTTCTCTATCACCACCCGGGGAACCCCGGGAGTGGTGAATGCCAGCCGTCTCTTGCCGCCTGCCCAACCCACGCGGATGCCCCATCCACCGTACCTCGCCATGGACGCCTCGTCCAGACTGCAGCCGGATACGTTGTGCCACGGGATGCGGTGCCAGATGATGCCGTAGCCTACCGAGACCCCCTGCGTCGTCACCCTGATGGTCAGCGCAGCAAAGTTGACCCACAATGCAAGGAATAGCAGCGCTACTCCCGCGAGGAACCAGTTGCCCCAATCCGGGGCGGGCTGCGTCCCCGGGGAGCCAGCGACCAGCTGCCAGACGAGGACGGCCAGCGAGGCGAGGGCGACCGTGCCGATGATGAGGATGTTCCATGGGGCGTAGAGTCTCTCCTCGTAGAAAGCGTTTTGCATTCCCTCTGCATATGTCCTCAAGCAGGTCCGACCCGACTCAATCATGGTCCAGCGAACTGAAAACACTTGTGCCCCGTAAAGCAACGCGTCAGGCCGGCTGTCCTCATCGCACTTTGTCTTGACAGTACCATCCTCTGTTGCCGGCTCGAAGGCATGTCCGATGGGCCATTAGACGCGTTGCAGACCCGGACGGTCGTTGATCCGATTCGCGATGCACGATGCACCAAACCTTTTTCTGTTTGTTGATCGGATCGGGGGGAAGAGGGGCACGCGATGCATGTCTTAGCCGTGAGCGGAAGCCGTCGGATGGAGAAGAGCGACACCACCGTGATACTGGATCCATTCCTGGAGGGAATGCAGCAGGCCGGGGCGGTGGTTGAGCTGTTCTACCTGGAGAGACTCAACATCAAGCCGTGTATGGGGGATTTCCACTGCTGGCGAGTTAAGCTGGGAGAGTGCGTCCAATCCGATGACATGGACATGCTCTACCCCAAGCTGCGGAGGGCCCAGATCCTTGTCCTTGCCACGCCCGTGTACATACCGCTCCCCGGCCAGATGCAGAACTTCGTGAACAGGTTCTGTCCCCTCCTGAACCCGATTCTCACGATTCGGGATGGACGAACCCGTGCGATGTTTCACGGGGACGTGGGGATCAGGAAGATAGTGCTTGTCTCCACGTGTGGTTGGTGGGAACTGGACAACTTCGGAACGGTTCTCCGCATCTCGAAGGAGATAGCTGAGGACGCGGGCGTGGAGTTCGCGGGCGCCTTGCTCAGGCCCCACTTCTCGCTCATGAGGAAGGACGAGGATGCGGCGAGGAAGATCCTCCAGGCCTCGAGGAAGGCCGGCTATCAGCTCGTGAAGGATGGGAGGATGTCAGCCGAGGTCCTTGAAGAGGTGAGCCGGCCATTAATCTCGCACGATGATTGGATTCGGGCCTGATCGGTACTATGGGCCGGGCTGTCCGGGACCGGCAGTGCTTCATTGATGTGGCGCATCGCTCTGAAGGGTCTCGTGTAAGCTCGGTCGGCTGCTACCGGGTCCACTTGGTCGCCCCTACCTCCCGGTAAAGTGCCTTCCTCACCATCAGCGACCAGAGCACCACACCGGCGACGAGAAATGCCGCAGTCGTGACGGACCATTCAACCAGATAGACCCAAAACAGGGCCCTGTCCTTCAGCTTGGCAGCGTTTCTGTCCAGGTCCATCAGTTGCCCCGTGGCCTCGTTCATCACGTCGTATGCTCCGTCGTAGTCCCTCTCCAGATAGAGCCTCGCCGCGTCGCGTCCGACCTGGTCGATCTCCTCCAGACGCGAGTACTGGTTCACGGGATTGGCGCCGAACTTCTCGGCGAAATCGAGCAAGCTCGTCAAGAGGGATCTCCGAATGTTGTATTCGTACACCAGCCGTCTGTACAGATGGACCTTGAGCGGGTCCTCGGGCAGCTCCCTGCCTGTGGCGAACCAGATCATGTTAGCGATGATGTCGAGCGCGTACGGGTTGGAGACCGGGCTTTCCTTCGGGCTCCAGAAGGGGTCATACACCATATCCCTGAAGGTGAATATGATCGAGTTGTTCCACTTCCAGTAGAAGACGTGGGCTATCTGGCCGGGTATAGGTGCTCCGATCCCCTTCGCGTTCCTGGTGTAGGATAGTATTACGGATCCCGGCTTGGGTATGGTGTTTAGGCCTGCGTAGATGGGGAATATGGGTTCGATCATCTTCTTGAAGGGCTTCATGATGTTGGGCAGTTCCGCATCATCCTTTATGACCAGAGGGCCGGCCACGCCTTGGAAGTTGATGTTGTCCGCCAGCACCGCCTCCACATCGTTGGGGAATGCCCTGGACAGGATGCTAAGCCTCCAAGGCTCGTTCAGAGGCGTATTGGCGCTCATGACGCTCCTTGTATTCACCCCGGCCCTCGGATAGCTGGTGAGAGCGTCGTAGAGCCACTTCTGCTGCTCGGACGTGAAGAAGGTCATGTCAACCTGTGCCAGGAAGATGAATTCGTATGCCAACAGGTCGCCGAAGGTTCTGGGAAAATAGAGCCTCATGTAGCGCCTGATGTCCTCAGGGTTGACGGCACCCCATACTCGCGTGGGGAAGACGGTAGCATCTGTGGAGGGCTCGGTAACGAACCAGACGGCGAGGACGGGGGTGCTTTCCGCCTTTCCGGTTGCCAGGATCCTGATCCTGTGAGGTTTTTCCTGGCCCAGTCCCGTTCCCACCGCCACCGCGACAATCAAGGCGACCGCACCCAGAATGGTCCAGCTCCTCATCTTCTCACCAAAGACCGGACGTGGCGCAACTTGATAAAGCTCTGTTCGCTCGGCCGAGGACCGTTCCCCATAGTCCGTCAAGCGCGCAAAGCCGATGACTGGACGCAGACATACGCTTCCGGGGGATTCGATGCATGCAGGATGTCATGGCGCGCGGCGAGCATTGGCCGGCAAGCGAACTTCTACGGAATACTCGCACTGGCCGGCTGTAAATTAGGTGACCCGGCCAAGACTGGACTCCTCTGACTTCGACTGCACAACATGTGGCGGAGGGAAGAGGAAACCTTTACAGCTGGGTGGGGAATCCCGACCAGTCATCCACAGGGTGGATGAGAGCAAAGGAGGAGATGTGATACGAGACTGGGCGCACCGGTATTCCTACAAAGTCCCGATCCGGATTCATGGGCTGCACGGCTGAAGAAGTGCGGCTACGGAGCCGCGTATTGTCCTGTGTCGGCCCAGGATCCGCCAAGCGTGGTACAGCAGTACTCCGAAGCCGCGAAACGGGTGAACGTGGTCATAGCGGAGGTGGGCGCCTGGAGCAATCCACTGAGCCCTGATCGGGCAATCCGCAGGAAGGCACTTGAGACGTGCAAGACCCAGCTTGGACTCGCCGATCGGATCGGTGCTCGCTGCTGCGTGAATATCTCAGGTTCCAGAGGCCCCAAGTGGGACGGCCCCGACCCCAACAATCTGACCAGGAAGACGTTCGACCTCATCGTTCGGACCGTGCGCGAGATAATCGACTCCGTCAATCCGACTAACACCTACTACACGCTGGAGACCATGCCCTGGATGTACCCCAACTCGCCCCAGTCATACCTTGAGCTGGTCCAGGCAATTGACCGGGACCGATTCGCGGTCCATCTCGACACCGTGAATCTCGTTAACAGCGTGGAGAAGTACTACGGGAATGCGGAGCTGACGCGCGAGTGCTTCAGGCAGCTGGGCCCGCTCATCAGGAGCTGCCACGCCAAGGACATCCTGCTTTCCGACCAGCTCACACTCCATCTCAGCGAGGTTGGACCGGGCACGGGCAATCTGGACTACCGGGCGCTGCTCGGGGAGCTGGACGGGATCGACCCGGATACGCCCCTGATGGTCGAACACCTTGAGGGCGAGCGGGAGTACCAGCTCGCCATCGCATACATAAGGTCGGTTGCGAAGGATCTCGGGGTCGTGATCGTTTGAGCATCCGCCGAGATAACTCCATCGTGTTCACCTCTAGGCGGAGGGCGGAGATGGTTGCGAGCCAAGGCGAGGCCACCGAACTGGGGACCATGGACGTGGAGGGAGGGACGATCGCAACTCTGGTGAGCCCCGGGACCGAACTTGCCATCTATGACGGCGACACCTTTCCTCGCCATCCCGGATATGCGGCGGTCTTCCGGGTGGAGCGCACGGGATGCGAGGTTGATGATCTGCGTGCAGGGGACCGGGTTTTCTGCATGGGGCCGCATAGGTCGTATCAGAGATCCGCGCGCGATGGTGTTGTGATCGTTCCCGCAGGACTTGATTCCAACGTAGCGCTCTTCGCACGCATCATGGCAATAACCATGACCACATTGCACACGACGCGGATAAGGCCTCCCGAGAAGGTCCTGGTCACCGGCCTCGGAATCGTCGGAAACGTCGCTGCCCAGATCTTCTCCTCCTGCGGATACGATGTCATAGCCTGCGAGCCGAGCCCCTCCCGTCGAGCAGTCGCCAAGAAGTCGGGCATCCGCTGTGTCGTTCCTGAAGTCCCTGTAGGCGAGCGCGGGATCGAAGGGCGCGTCGGGCTGGTGGTTGAGTGCTCGGGTCATGAGCAAGCGGTCGTAGGTGGGTGCCGCGTGTTGAGGAAGGGCGGCGAATTGGCGATGGTCGGGGTCCCGTGGAAACGCCTCACCGATATCTACGCCCATGAACTGCTTCGCCATGTGTTCCACGGGTACGTCACTCTGCGCAGCGGCTGGGAGTGGGAGCTGCCCCTAAGGCCGTCGGATTTCCAGGGGAACTCGATATACGGGAATCTGGAGGCGGCGCTCAGGTGGCTGGCAGAGGGAAGGATCAGAGTCGATCGCCTTTACCGGGTGATCGCTCCCTCCAAGGCGCAGTCAGCGTATTCGAGGCTGCTTCGCAAGAGGGGGAGCATCCTCACCTACGTCTTCGCCTGGGAATAGCGGATCGTCTGAATCGTCGAAAGATCTCGGTCGACATCGTTCCGCATCGTCAGCCGAATCCTCGGCATTGCGCGTTGATGGGCACCGATGAGGAGATCGTCCCCGCAAAGAGCGATCTGCCTGCGCGGAGCAGCGCGAACGGCTCTGTGCCCCGCGGGATGCGGGGTCCGATGCTGGGCTCAAAGATCGCGGGTCATCATTCTGGTTCTGCCGACCTCTCTCCACAGCATGCGGCGGACCATTACGGCCCATAGTAGGGAGCCCGCGACCATGGCCGTTCCGGTTACCGCGAGCCACTCGATCAGGTAGACCCAGAGCAGGGCACGGTTCTTGAGCCTCACCGCGTCCTCCTCGATCCCGACCATCAGTTCATGAATCCGTTCATAGGTATCCAGGACTTCGTCGAAGCGGAGCTCCAGGTACGAGGGCAGCACGTTCAGGGCCATCTGGTTGGTTTGGTCGATTCTCACATGGATATTGGCCGTGTTGGCCCCGAAGGAGTCGCAAAACTCCAGTAGCCCGTATAGCAGGGACTTTCTCGTGCCAAGCTGGAACATGCTCGTTCTGACCCGGTGAACAAGCTGGATGTCCTGTGGAACCGGGCGTCGGTCAAGGTAGATCATCAGGTTGGCGCCGAAATCCAAGGCGTACTCCCAGGGGTCTCCTCTGGTGCACATCGTATGCAGTTGCCCGGGCTCCGAACTCGGCCCTATGATCTCGCCCGTGATCGCGAAGGTCCTCGCCCCATTTTCCAGCTCCCAAGTCACGAACCCGGGGTGATCCCTGTATGCCAAGCCCTCAACGTGGGCCAGCACGTCTGATCCGGCCTTCGCCCTCACAAGGTTGTGATGAAAGTTGTACATGAAGGGCTGCCTCCTGTCCCATGGAAGGCTGGATATGAATTCCTGCTCGGGCCTGTCGATGACTAGGCGGTGGGATCCGGCGGGAAGATAGATGTAGATCGGCCCTGCGTCCTCGGTGGGCAGCAGTGCTCCGACCGCTGTGTCTCCCCAGGGCGGGTATGAAGAACCCGTGCCACCGAAGCTCTCCCACCCACCGAACATCACAAGGCCCATCAACGCCTCGCTGACCCCTCTTGCGAGCATATCCACGTTCTGGGGTGACACGGCCAACCTGTTGGCGTTTGCGAGGATGATGACATCGAAGCGGGACGAAAGATCGGAGACCGTTCGGGGCATGTAGAGCCTGATCATCCTGTAGACCTGCGCGTCGGAGATGGCCACCTGTGTAGGCCCCCATGCCGCCCAGTCCCGCAGAGTCGCCTGCACAAAGTTCATTGAGAAAAGCATGTCGGACCTCATCCACCAGAACGGCGTGGAACGGGCGAGACAGCCGATGTAGAGAACCCCTATCCTGCCGTCCTGCGAGCCAGATGAAGCTGGAAGCTGCAGTATGAGGCACGTGCTCATGAACAGGGCCACGCCGGCAAGAACCATGACGGCGCGGGAAAAACCACCTGCCAGACGGGCCCGGGATGATCTGCTGCGGTCGAGAATCAAGACTTTCAGCGCGATACGGTTACGCCGGGGCTTTTACGTTTTCCGTCGCGGGTCGCTGGCCAGAGCGGATGCTGAAGAGCGATTGGTCTTCTCGGATCTCGGTCGGAATCCATGATCCGGTGTAACCGTTGTCTCTCCTCCTCACATGAGACATTCTGGTTGCCAGTGCAGAGCAGTCTCTCCTCGCCTCTTCTGGCCTGAGGACCGATTTGGCTGGCTTTGGCCTGCAACGAGCTTGACAGTTGGGCAAGATCTACAAGCACTATGGCCTGATCCCGCCTCTGGCATTCAGGCCTGGTCTCCAGGCTTGTATCTCCCGTACCGAACAAAGGCCTCTGCCATCGCGGTGACCTTCTCCGCGGAATGCCCCACGACCTCCCCTCCGCCGTACCATTTCGCCATGAACCCGCCGTCGTAGGCACCCAAGCACCCAATCAGCTTCCGTGCGTACTCGGCCACGTCCTTCACACTGCCGCTCACCATGGTGTTCTGTATGTCAACCGGGCACCAGAAGCATATCCTCCCCCCGAACTGGTCGGCAAGGTTCTCGAGGCCCATGTTCTCCTGTTGATCCATCTGAATGACGTCCAACTCGGCCCCTACGAAATCCTCGAGCAGCTCGCTGATGTGGCCGCAGCTGTGCAGGAACGTGAGCAGGCCGTGCTCGTGGGCGCGGTGATAGAAACGCGCATAGTGGGGCTTGAAGTACTTGCGGAAGACCTCGGGGCTCATGAAGGATCTGTCCTGTAGGCCCCAGTCATCCGCCGAGATGATGCCGTCGATTCCCAGCGATGCCAAACGTTCCAAAGCCTCCAAGCCGATCTCGGTCATCCGCCCGAGAAGGAAGCGCAGCTCGGCGGGGTTCCTGTAAGGATCAAGCATGGCTTGCCGGTTGCCCCTGAGATACCGCAGTCGGTGTATCAGCGAAAAAGGAACCGAAGCCAAGACGAATCTTCTGTCTCCGTCGTGGATCAGCTCGTTGGGGATGTGTTTGTAGCGGTCTGCAAGATCGTATGCGGGGAAGCGATAGTCGTCGAGCTTCGCCCAGTCGTCGATGGGATGGACCTTGACCTGTCCCTTCGTCCTGTCGTTGGGCGAGACCTTCTTCCACACGCAGCCCCATTCATCCTCCCCCTCCACCGAAGGCCTCCATTTCGGGTCAGGCTTCACTCCGACCCGGAGGAAATCGCTTCCCCAGGGATCGGGCAGGGAGCGGGGAACCCTCTCCGGGCCATCGAAAAGCGCCGCGCGCCGAACCAACTCCTTCGCCGTTTCGCCGCCTTGTCGGATCTGATTCATTCTGACCGCCTAGTGGTTGATCGAGCAGAGATGGGCCCGGCTCTGTTGACCCAGAAAGATAAATGAGAGGCATCCCGTTCGGCCTCATCCTCCGCCCGGGGTCGATTGGTGTGCAAGGGTCGCACTCCAGGGCGGGGAACGGAGCCGGCTATCTTGTCATCCGCGTGGTATCAACCGTGCGGTAAAGCCGCCTGTGAAGCATTAGCAAGTACAGTACGTATCCTGTGATCATCAGGGTGCCTGCGACGGCGGTCCATTCGGTGAGGTAGACCCAGTAGAGTGCCTGGTTCTTCCACTCCACGACCTTCGCCTCAAGGTTGTGAATGCTATCTAGTGCTTCCTGGCATTCCTCCAAAGACCGTTGGTAGTCGCCCTTTAGGTACGTGTCCATGGCCTTGTCCATGGCTAGGTCAACATTCCGCTTGGCTTCAAGAAGCTTGGCGGTGCTCACCCCGAACCGTTCAACGAAATCCATGTAGGATGTGAGAGTGGACATTCTCTGAGCATGCAGCTCGAACCTGTGGCGAACCGAGTTCACAAGCAGGACGTTGTCGGGGAGCGGCCTTCCGAGCGAATACAGTATCAGGTTCATCATGATGTCCAGGCCGTACTTCTGGTCAGATGGGTAGAATACGTCGTCCCACCACGGTGCGTCCACGGCATCCGCAAGCGACCATGTCACCGAATCGTGATACTTCCACGAGAGGAGCCAAGGCGGGTCGCCTCCGAGAACGCCTGGATATGCTCCCTTTGCCCAGCCCCATGTTGTGGAGCCTTGCCGGGGCACGATCAGGACTATGTACCAGTAGCCGCGGACGCCTTCGATGCCCAAGGGCAGGAACATCCTTAGAAGCGGCGGAAGGGATGGGTCCCGATTGACGACAACCTTGTAAGGCAGGTGAATGGCTTGGATGTTGGCCGCCCAGACCTCTCCCGCATCGGGGTCGTTGGGGAAGACGGAAGCCAAGGTAGATTGCACCCAGGGCCAGTTCACCCCTTCCGCCCAGTTCTTGGTTATGCCGCCGATCTCGACCAGGGCCCCTGATCCCCGGTTCACGATGGCTGATCTCATGGCCTCGATCTGGCTGGGAGCAAAGGCCTCCATGTACACGCCGCGATACGTGAAGAAGTCGTACCGATGCAGCTTGTCGTCGCTTCGAGGAAAGTATGCCCTGACCGATCGCTGGGCCTCCTCTATGGAGAAGGAGTAACCCCCGAACATGCCCGTGGGCACGAGCGCATAGTCAACCAAGGGCTCGCATGCAAACCAAGAAGCCGGGGGATACTCGGGCATGACCTTTCCGATCAGCAGGGCCTGTATCTTCTGTGCATGCCCTCCCGTAGGACCGATGAGGGCCGCCGCAATCAGTGAAAGAAGCGTAAACAATCCGAGCAATGCCCGTTCCATGCAAACATCCCTCCAGAGGCAACGGATATAGATATCGTGCCCAGCTCCCCAGCTCTTCAGCGTTGCCAGTTGATCCTGTCTGTAAACCCCGATTAGCAGTTACTTTGAGTGGAAAGACTTATTCACGGATCCAAGAATCCTCGCTCACCACGGAGCGCGTGGCCCCAGTGATGGGAACAAGAGCGCTCCACAGTGACAGAACTGAAGGGGTGGGCTGGCATGGCCGACCGGATACGGGTGGGCATAGTAGGGTACGGGAACATAGGCAAGGGCGTTGAACTCGGAATTAGACAGAACCCCGACATGGTTGTGGCAGGGATCTTCACTAGGAGGGATTCCGGCAAGCTCAAGACGCGCTCGCCGCAGGCCGCGGTCCACCCCGTCTCAAGTGCCCGCGACTATGTGGGTGACATCGATGTCGCAATCCTCTGCGGAGGCTCTGCGACCGACCTGCCCAAGCAGGGGCCCGTCTTCGCCTCGACGTTCAACACCGTGGACAGCTTCGACACCCATGCCCGAGTCCCGGAGTACTTCAGAGAAATCGACGAGGTTGCCCGGAAGGCCAAGAAGACGAGCATCATATCGACCGGCTGGGATCCCGGCCTCTTCTCATTGATGAGGCTCGTGGAGGAGGTGTCCCTGCCCATGGGAAAGGGCTACACTTTCTGGGGGCCCGGGGTCAGCCAGGGCCATTCCAATGCGATACGGGGGATCAGGGGCGTTCAGGACGCGGTGCAGTACACCATTCCCATAGATGAGGCCGTCAGAAGGGCCAGATCCGGGAACAATCCGAACATGACCTCCAGGGAGATGCACATCAGAGACTGCTACGTCGTGGCCGAGGAGGGCGCGGACCTTGGGAGGATCAGGCGAGAGATACAGACCATGCCGAACTACTTCGCGGGCTACGATACGAAGGTCACGTTCATATCGAAAGAGGAGATGAAGGCCAAGCACTCCGGGATGGCGCACGGTGGCTTCGTCCTCAGAGCCGGCAGAACGGGACGCAACCACAAGCATCTGGTGGAGTTCGCTCTGAAGCTGGACAGCAACCCGGAGTTCACGGCAAATGTCTTGCTTGCATATGCCAGGGCGGCATACAGACTGAACGGAGAGGGTCGGATCGGCGCGATGACCGTCTTCGATGTCGCCCCCGCGTACCTTTCGCCAAGGCTCCCTGAGGAGCTGAGAAGCGAGCTGTTGTAGTCCGAGCTCAGGCCCCTCGGCTCCGGAGTCAATGCCGTTCACCGTTCCGATTCTGCCGCAGGGTGCCACACACGCCGTGTTCTTGCAACGCTGGGCCTCGGCCGCGAGTTGACCGGGGACCCCCTCAAAGAGATGGGGAGAGAGAGCAAGGTCCGACATGTCTGTGCTCTTATGCGAGCGAGCTTGGTGACAGCAGCCTCCCTGTACAGCTTCCTCTTGAGCATGAAGGTCCAGAGGACAAAGCCGCAGACCATCGATGTCCCCGTTACGACCAGGTACTCGGTCAGGTAGACCCGGAGCAAGGCTTTCCTTCTGAGTTTGGTCGATTCGGTCGCGATGGTTTGCATGCCTCCGAGGGCCCTGTGTATCGCTTGCAGGGATTCTTGGCACTGGCCTCGTAGGTACAGTCTGCTGGCCTCCTTGCGTCCTTCCTCCAGTTTGTCGAGGAGATCGTAGAGTTCGGCGGTGTTTGCTCCGAACCTATCGATGACACCGATGCCTGGCAACCGCCGAAGGACCTCGGCACTGATGAATCCTCGCCGCCGTGTGTATCTCGCTCTGTCAGGGCTTGGATCGCATACCCAGGCTTGGAGTCGGCTCAAGGCGATTCGGCCTAGGCGTTGGATCTTGGGCATGGATCTTAGGCGGGGGCCGAGCGGGAACCGAATCCAGATCCCGATTCTTCCCGTCTCCCATCTCTCTGGCCTCCTTCTTGGCAGCTGAGCACACTCGCCGTCACACCGAGGTGACGGATAGGTTCGTCGGAAACATGGCAGATCCTGCCCAGCGGACGTCACGTCGATATCGCCAGAATGCGCCTCATCACGTGGCGACTAAGATCCGCATCTCCGTTCTCCATGAGGGTCTTCATCTGGTGGTAGAGCAGTGCCTCGGCTGGTCTGTGATCGAATCTTCCCGATGCGCTGCGGTCAAGATCCAACACCTTAAGGTCGTCCGGCAGGGCACGATAGAGCCGACGGAGATGCGCGAGATTCGCCCGTCCACCGTCGATGTAGGCCTCGAGCCCGCTGGTGACGTATCGTCGATTCTGTGGTGGTACTTGGCGTGTCCGCAGAACGGCTCAGGATAGCCTTCGTCCACGAC
>CAYVLA010000009.1:19620-28195 GCA_964452145.1 Hadarchaeota archaeon (SeqCode) | reverse complement strand
AGATTCGCCCGTCCACCGTCGATGTAGGCCTCGAGCCCGCTGGTGACGTACCATCTCTCCAAATGTCCTTCATCTCGTCTTGAAATGGGCCACGAAGCCTCACCGTCGTACTGGGTGCCCGTGTCCCGCTCGATCCCCGCGAACCTCTCCATGAGCTGGACGAGCTTGTCCTTCGTAAGCATGCCTCTGGACAGGGACGCATTGCACAGGTGGTATTCAAAGAACGAGATATCGTCGATTCTGTGGTGGTACTTGGCGTGTCCACAGAACGGCTCAGGATAGCCTTCGTCCACGACGAAGATGGAGAACCTCTTCGCCCTGCTCCATGGGACCGCGTGGACGGGGATCCTCGATTTCTGGTCCTCGGGTATGTCCTCCCACCTCAACCTGCCGGTTGGCCCGTCGCCAGGGGCTTTGACGACTCTGACGGTGTATTCCTCCGGACGAAGAGCATCCAGAAGCGTCAACCTCTCGGCCGGATCCGGGACACATCTATCCATCTCGAACGAGAAGCCCTCTGGCCATACTCCCTCCGGTGCAACACGGGGAAGTGTCCGAGATAGCTGGTTCACGGGGACCGCGACGTCTCCGGTGAAGCATGTTATCAGGGTGGGGAACGTGATCAAGTTCGTTCTGTAGACCGGGCTGAACCTGTTCCAGTTCTGGGTCTGGGGACGCCCCGCCTGCGAACTCGCCGTAGCGAAGACTGTCACGGCCTTCACCGTGGGTGCGATCGGCTTCGCCGGATGGACCGGATCCGCGTTGCACCTGTCGTTCAGAAGGAGGTAGTTGGTGTTGTACTTGAGATTCAGGGGAGGAACCGACGCCACGACGGCCTTCACGGGGAAGATGAAGGACGATGCCATGAGGGCATGGTATCCGCCTGCGGAGCCCCCGTACAGAACGATCCGCCTCTGGTCCACGAAGGGCATGCGTCTGGGGAGCTGGGCCATTGTGATGGAGTGGTTTATGCCGCTTCCCAACAGGTTGACCGGGTTGTAGCTTCGATGCCCGGTCGGGGTGATCACGGCCCATCCCCTGGCAAGGAACCTGGCCGTGCCCCCGGCATCGATCTCATAGTGCATGAACACAATCGTGGGAAGATGTTCCCTGGGCCGCTTACAGGGCACGAATATCCTGCCAAGGCCCTCACGGCTCTCCCCCTTGGTGTCCCTGTATTGGAAGGTGAAGTCAAACTCTGTGGCAGCGAGGGGGCCCCCCCTGCCCTCGAATTGGAGGCTCAGCGGCTTCTCCTCCAACACCTTGATCGGAGTCGAGATCCTGCGAAGATCAACCTCGCGCTTCAGGCTCCGCATCCATGTCTCGCATCTGACAAAGGGAAGGCCCATCCGAATCCATCAGGCCGGAGGGGAACTGTTCTTGAATGTCGCGGTTCTGGGTTCTGGCAGCCCAGGATGAGACAAGTGTGGACCTCCCCGCAAGTTTCAGCGCAGGGACCCCCGAAGAATCGCCTATCTCCAAACCTTTGAACGACCACTTTAAATTCTCAAGCATTCTCGATGCTCAACTGACCGGGATGGCGGGAGCGTAGATGCGAATCCGAGCCTTGCGTCTCGGCGATCATGGGCCCTTCCAGCCATGATGAGAAGACTTGACGGTGGACTGCACAGATGGTGAGTGGATGAAGCGTGGGACGCTGGCTTTGACACTTGTCTTGGTTTCTGCGGCATCGATCATGATCATCTGGTACCAGATTCGACACGGCGGCGACGCCGGGGATTTCACCATCCAAGTGGTGCCCGAGTCTGCGAGGGAAAGCGCGCCGGGGCAGAGATGCGTTCTGCTGGTAACGGTGGGGGAGGATGGCTCGAACGAGGGCCGTCCCGTCAGGATATCCGCTTTCGCGGACGGTGCCACGGTGGTGGTCGAGCATGAAGTGATCGTACCCGGGGAGGTGGCGGAGGTCAGCGTGATCCCAGAAGCCGCGATGACGAACCAGAACATCACGGTTACGATCGTCGGCAGACGAGGTCGAGAGCGGAAGACAACTGCAACAATCCCAGTGGTGGAAGCCGACAACCAGGAACCTGAACTCGCCCCCCAGATAAGGGACAGGTTCTCATCCTGGCTGGAGGCCAACTACCCGAATCTTAACATTACCTCCAGAACCGCATGGTCCGGCACCGTCGTCACGCCTAGATGGCTGGTTGTCACTCACCATCTCTACTTCTCGGAGGAATGGGAGATGCATGTCTACTGGCATGTGATGATCGAGCCCTACAACTGGGCTAGGATCGATCTGAGGAGGCGTTTCGAGGAGATTTCCCCGTCCCATGCCTTCGAGATATCGTCCCTGACCAGCTCGGATGACCCCTTCCCGATCGAGCCACCCGAAGAGGTGTGGCGGTAGGGTATGATCGACCGCAGGCCTGGGTGTTCCCAGTTGCACATGATGCTTCACACATAGGGAGCCCATCTCAGCGGGTGCGTGGGACGTGGGACGAAACGTCGATGGGGTCGCTGGATGCTGGACATCGCGGTGCACGCACAGACCGGGTCATCGAGGGACCCTCCACGATACATGCCCGCCCAAGCGATGCCACGAGTATCATGAATGGATTCATTTATCAGCCGCCCCTCACAGTCCGCCCCGGGGGGTATACCCTGCGGATGCATCGTATGCTCTCCCCTAAGAGGAGAATGCAGAATTGAGTTATGAAGACAGACGAAGCAGCTTCAGCAGCTTCGGGCGTGCCAGAGAGATGCACAAGGCTACCTGTGCGGACTGCGGGAACGAGTGCGAAGTTCCCTTCAAGCCCACAGAGGGCCGCCCGGTCTACTGCCAGGACTGCTACAGAAAGCGGAGACCCGCCAGAAGATACTAGGTGGACGCCGAGCAATCCGAGCATAGGACGAAGCCAAAGACCTCAGATTCCTTGATTTCATCCTTTACGCTCCAAAGGGAACTCGGCCTTTCCCTGCGAGGGAATGACGACTTCCCGGATTTCAAGCATCGTCGTGGACAGTTGCATCGAAATCGGTCCCGTCCCCATCCCGGGATGGTGGGCTGGATCGATCTTTTTTCTCTGATTTCCGCTTCTAAGCCGAAGCTCTGCCGGCGGACGGCAAAGCGAGGCCGGGCATGCCCGCAGCATCGGCAATCATCCCTCCCGGGTATCTTCCGGTCGGGTTGAACCCCTCCTGTACGGCACAGTTATCAGCCTGCACATAGACGGTGGCGATTGCAGGTGGCGAAACCAGCGAAGCGGAATAGGGTTGCCCGGGGATTCGGCAGCTACCCGGTACAGGTCGGCAGGCAGGCCATTGCCTCTCTCCTGCCTGATGTCAGCAAGGCGGATGGATAGCGGATGGCCACACGGACTGAAAGCAGGAACAAGGGTAAGGTCTTCTCAGTGAAGAACTGCAGGCCGCCGGCTGAACAGATATCCGGTCTCACACCTTGCACCGTTGTCGCCAAAGAGAATCAGATATGCGTGCGGTATTCGGGTGATTGGTCGGGTGATTGGGGCAAGGCCATCTTTGACGCCCTCAGGGACAACGGATGCCACCTGGAGTGGCAGTGCTACCTCGGTTCATACGTTGACTGCAGCATGGCCAAGCAGAGGAAGCCCGCTTGCTCTGGGTGCAGCTTCAAGGACGAATGCTTGGAAGTCGCCCGTGCGAGGACGCCTCGCCTCCGGATCTGACACCCACTCCTCCCTCAGGAGAAAGTTTGATACCTGTTTTCCCGATGCCGGCCGAGTCCGGGTCCCCCTCATTGAGCGAAGCGTCGGGGAGATGGGTTCGCGCCCAGATATCGGCGGGCAGTAGAGCCCCGGCCGGGGACGCAGAGCCCGTGCTTCGGGAAAGAGACATAAGCCCGGATCACTTGCGCCTCGGGATCAGGCATGTCCCCCAGCATCTCGGCGAATCGAGCCCGTGTATCAGGCAAGTTCACGGAGTTGATTTTCGACAAAAGCGAGAATGGTTGGTATCTGTCCTCCCTGAAGGACCGATCGTCGGGCAGGTCGCTCCTGACCGGTTCTGCCGATGGTTCTCTCTTCGTACTCAGAGCCAAGAGGGGATCGGAGCTGTTGGAGTCCTCGGGCGCTCGACTCGGCTGCGATCTCGTGCGTCGGGGTAGATCGTCCATGGAGATCGGCTGGACGGAACTGGAGTTGGCGGACTCAAGATGTAACGTGTCGATCAGAGTATCTGCGCACGCTTCCGGGCTGGTATCGGCCGGGCTGAGCCTCCGATGCAATCCGCCTCTTGCGCTCTGGGAGGTGGATTTTCCGGTCCTGGAAGGTCTCGTCCCTGAGGGCGCCACACTCCACACGCCCTACGGGTACGGCAAATCCATCCCCTACGTCGACGGCATCACGTATCGTGGCACCTACCCGAGCCACCAGTGCACAATGCAGTTCATGGCATGGAACGCCGGCCCCTCGAGCGTCTATCTGGGCTGCCACGATCCCGCCAGCTCCACCAAGACGTTGGAGTTTCTGGACCACCCTCCAAGGTTCCGGGTAACCCTGCCGATAGCCGGCGCCGGGCAGGCCATCTCCCGTTACAAGGTACCCCATCCGACCCTCATGGGGGTCACCCCGGGCGATTGGTACGACGCGGCGCAGATCTACAGGAAGTGGGCCTTGAGGCAGAGGTGGTGCCGGGCCGGCCCCCTCCGATCACGCCATATGCCTTCGCGCTTCAAGCAGGTGGCCCTGTGGTGCCTGGCATCAGGGGCACCCGAGGAAGTCGTGGACAAGGCGCTCGAGTTCCGCTCCTACTTCGGCGTACCCCTGGCACTCCACTGGTATGTCTGGCACCAGATTCCGTTTGACGATCACTATCCTGAGTACTTCCCGGCCAAGCCGGGCTTCAAGGAGGCCGTTGACAAGCTTGACAAGGCAGGAGTATTGGTGATGCCCTACATCAATGCGCGCCTCTGGGACCCCGCGACCGAGAGCTGGCGGCTCGAGGGCGCCCAGGCGGCTGCCGCGAAGACATCCGAGCTGGCTAACTATGTGGAGGTCTACGCCTCAAAGGTGCCGCTATCTCCCATGTGCCCCGCCACCAGCCTCTGGAGAAACAAGATCAAGAGCATCGTGACTAGGCTTGCCCGAGAGTGCGGGGTTCACGGGATCTACCTCGACCAGATCGGCGCCGCGGCTCCAAAGCCCTGCTTCGACTCCGCGCACGGCCATGAGCTGGGAGGGGGGAATTGGTGGGTGGAGGGGTACAGGACGATGCTTCGGGAGGTCCGCCAAGATGTCGCGGCCATCAATCCCGACTTCTTCATAACGACGGAGTCCAACGCCGAGCCGTGGAATGACCTGCTGGACGGGCTGCTGATGTGCAACTCCACCGAGGGCCAACTTGCCCCCATATACCCCGCTGTCTATGCAGACATCATCCCAACCTTCGGAGCCTACATCTTTCGTTCGGATCTGGAGAACACATGGTCCTTCAGGGTCAAGATCTCCCAGATGTTCTTGTGGGGAACCCAGCTCGGGTGGCTGGGCTTTGACGTGCTGGAGCCCGGCTTCCGATCCGAAGCCGAGTACCTGAAGGCACTGGCACAGGTACGCTCCTCGACGGATTACTTGTCCGGAGGAGAAATGCTCAGGCCCCCGCCCCGGGATCCCAGCGTTGCGACGGTGGATGCGGAATGGGAGCTCTGGGGACGTAAGTGGCCGGTTCATCTGCCCGTGGCCCAGGCGACAACTTGGCGCGGTGCCGATGGTTCGATCGGGGTCCTGGCATGCAACATGGGCGACCGCGCAACCGAACTGGCGGTGCCGCTCAACATCCGGGAGCTCGGTTGGACCAAGGACAAAGCGACGCGGATCGCACACGGTTCCGGATTCGGCTCAGCCAACCCTTCCGTCAGGCGCGGCTCGCTTCGCCTCCAGATGGTGCTTGAACCGAGATCGGCCGTGTGCGTCAGTTCCAGAAAAGGAACGCGCGGCGGTGTGGCTGGACGTGGGTTACGAGGCGGGAGATCCCCCTAGTCCAGCATGGCCCGGTGCGTCGCTGCCTTCGTCTTTCGATTCCGCACCGTGCTTCGCAGCATCGATAACAGTATAAAGCCCGCAATGTGAGACGTGCATCTGTGCCCCCTCGGAAGCGAATGGTCGGGGTGTGCATTCTCCTCCTCTTGTTCATGCCGGGAGATGTATTGGGCGCGGGCCAGCCCGGCATCATCGATGTCCTGTACATATCCCGTTGGTCCTGCTTCAGAAACCGTTTCGACAAGATGATCGGGGCCGACCCGTCGGTGTCAGTCTTCGGCGGAGACGGGAAGAGAGAGATCATCTTCGGCACCGAGGCCATTAAGAGGGTCGGATGTCTGAACTACGATGGGAGCCTTCGGTGGGTCTGGCCGACCTTGGACAAGGAACCCTGGGCAGACATGCTCAGACCGGCCTGCATCGCCGATCTGGACCAGGATGGGAAGGCCGATATTGTCTTTTCGGCCAGGAGCCCTGACGCGATCGCCAGCCTAACATGGGATGGCAAGGAGAGGTTCAACTTCGTCCAATGGAAGAGCAACCCAGGCACCTTCGCCGGCGGTCCCATTGCCAGAGACTTCTATCCGGACATTCCGGGTCTGGAGATCACCTTCGGAGGCAAGTTCTGGTGGGCGATGCTCCGACAGGACGGAAGCGAGATCTGGCAGATTGAGCTCGCCTCGGACACCGACTACGTCCCCAACGCTCAGGACATCGACAAGGACGGAGAGTATGAGATACTGGTCGTCAGCAGGGGAGTCTCTGAGGGCGTCCGGTGCATCTCGGCCAAGGGCGTGGAGAAGTGGAGATTCGGCGGTGCCGGACTCCACGCAGGATCCATGTGGTACCAGCCAACCGTCTGCGACATTAACAACGACGGCGAGTGGGAGCTTCTGATAAGCGGCACGGACAGCGAAGGCGACGGTATACCGACGGGCAGCATCTTCTGCCTTAACTGGTACGGTCAGGAGATGGCCCGCTTCACCCTGCCTGCTAACAAGAGTGAGGGTAAGAACATCCGCTGCCAGCCCGCCGTGGGCGACGTGAACGGAGACGGGTTCCTCGAAGTGGCCTTCCAAGCCGGAGAGCCAGGCTTCTTCTACCTATTGGACCACAACCTGAACCTGATCTGGAAGAAGAACACATCGACCAGGGTCGGCTATGGCTGCGCGATGGCAGACGTGAACAATGACGGGAAGCTTGAGATCCTCCTCGGCTCCTACGACAAGGCCGGAGGTGGGATTCTCTCCATATGGGATGCGGCCGGCAACGATGTCTACGAGCCCTGGAATGCCAACTTGCAGGGGTACAAGGGCGCGGTTTCCATCATGGTCCCCGAGGTCTGCGACCTCGACGGCGACGGAAAGGTGGATATCCTGTGGAACTGGTACACATCCGACAACAACGGATACGTTGGCTGCTTCACCACCGGCGCTAACATCAACCCCAACGGAATGGTCTTCCCGAGGTTTGGTGCCACGGCCGATTTCCAGGGTATGCCCCAGCTGCCAGCCGCACCGGTATCCGAGCCAGTGACGCTCTTGCTCTTGGCGGCGATCCCTGTAGGGATCGGAATAGCTCGAAGAAGATAGTGACAAGGCGCGGGACGCTTTTTTTGTCCCGCGTTTCCCTTTTTCTTGAATTGATGCGGAGCACGATTGCTTGATCTACGAGATTCGGGTTTCAGGCTTCCGTCGCCTTTGGTCGTCCCATCCAGTTGCATTGGACATCCCTACGAGTTTCTTGGGAGATCCGGATGGCCGAGTTGAGCCTCGGCTTAACGTCAGACTCAGGCGGATGACCGAAGCCGGGCCGGGACCTGAGCAACCTCACCGTCTCAGGGTCACCGAGAATGGAAGATTCATCGAAATCTCGTGGGTCTCCGGCGGGAACGGCTCGAGGTACTCCCTTGAGATCATTCAGGGCTCTCAGGGCAAGAAGGCACATTCGGGGGTCGGCATCGGCTCCGGGGATGCGATCCTTCACGGCGTCCCCGGATTCATCGGCGACTTGCACCTCGGGCTGATAAGCCGACCCCAGGCGATCGATCGAAGCGGCGTACGCGACCTGATCTGTGAGACGACAGGATTCCAGGGCGGCGTGTTCCTCTGCAGAAGGATCCCCGGGCAGGATGAGCTGCTTTTCGAGAAACCGCGAAGAGTCTTCGTCGAGGGAAGGCTTTATGATGCGGTGGACTGGGATGATGACGGTGCCGCCGATCTTGTGTTTGCGGAGGGCGGGAGCATCATATTGGCGAGGAATCGTGGAACCAACGAGGAACCCGTGTACGAGAAGGGACGGGTGTTCGAGACCGGTCAGGGAGCGCTCCGCGTTCCACATCTGGCCAAGGTTGATGTGGTTGATTGGGATGGCGACGGAGTCAAAGACATTCTGGCAGGCTTCAACGACAACTCGGAGTACTGGCCGGGCGGCGAGAACCCATGGCAGAACAGGGAGTGCGGGGTCGGGTACATGAAGTCTTACTCTCCCACCGGGAAATGGCTGGGGGGAAGGGAGCACGCCGGGATCGCGTTCTGCAGAAACGTGGGCACCCACGAGAACCCTGTTTTCGATGAGCCGATCTACCTGGAGGCCGGCCG
>CAYVLA010000009.1:0-19610 GCA_964452145.1 Hadarchaeota archaeon (SeqCode) | reverse complement strand
CCCCCCCCCCCCCGGCCGCCGAGCTTGAGGGGGACGGAGACATCGACATCGTCTTCGGACTCCACCTGGACCAGATAATGTACTTCGAGAACGTCCGCCGTTCTGGCCATCCACGGCTCAGAAAGGGCGTTCCCCTAAGACAGGCGGACGGAGAGATCCTCAGGAACCCCCAGTGCATGACCGAACCGATCATCTGCGATCTGGACGAGGACGGCACACCCGATCTGGTCTTCGGGTCGGAGGATGGATACGTGTATTTCTGCAAACACGTTGGGTTGCAGGAAGGCCGGCCGACGTTTCGCAGGCCCGAGCCGGTGAAGCAGCGCAATCCCTTTCTAGGAACCGGCGTCGCGGCGGTTCCGAGCGCAGTGGATTGGGATGACGATGGAGACCTTGATCTGATAGTGGGTTGCGCGGCCGGCTATGTTGAGTACTTCGAGAACACGGGAACCCGGCGGCGGCCGAGGTTCGCCGATTGCGTGAGGATGAAGGCCGGAGGCCGCATCATCAGGATACAGGCCGGCCGGCGAGGGTCGATCCAGGGCCCCAACGAGGCCAAGTGGGGATACACCTGTCCCGTCGTCTGTGATTGGGACGGAGATGGCCTTAAAGACATCCTGCTGAGCGACGTGAAGGGAGAACATCTCTTCTACCGCAACGTGGGCAGACCGGGGAAGCCCGTCCTTGACGTGCCCAAGCCGATTAGGGTTCAGGGGCGAGGGCTCAGGACGGTGTGGAGGACTAGGCCCATTGCGGCCGATCTCGATGGCGATGGGCTCGCCGACTACGTCTGTCTCGATGGCGAAGGGTACCTGACGATTCACTGGAGGCGGCGTCATTCCGGCCGTCTCGTGATGGGAAAAGGGGTCCGACCAAGATACGTAGACGGATCCCAGATAAAGTTGGACAGCGTAGGTGGCAACGTCGGGCGCACGCAGCTTTGTGGGGCCGACTGGGATGGCGACGGGGACTGGGACATAGTCTTCGGGGCTCACGAGGCGACCCCCCTGCTTAAGAGCCTTGGACTCACCCACACATCAGTTCTCTTCATGGAGAATGTGGGAAGCTGTGACAAGCCGATCTTCGCGAGGCCCGTCCCCGTCAGAATCCATGGCGAGGAGCCAATCGACTTGGGCGGGCATTGCTGCTCGCCCCATGCCGTGGACTGGGACGGCGACGGCGAGCTTGACCTCATCGTCGGGGCAGAGAACGGCAATATCTACTATTTCCACAGATCGTTTCTTGATGATTCGGGTACGGCGAAGGTCATTGCCTCGACAACCCAGTCCGCCGATGCCTAGTTGCTGGCGCGTTGGGAGTCAGGCTGGTGCCTCAGCATATCGATCGGAAAGCGTTATGAGGCGGCCCGAATTGCTGCAATCCTTGAATTGCACCGCCAACATGATCGATCCCGAGAGGCTTCCGTATCCTGTGAAGGGTCAGGGCCTCACGATGTCTCGGTATGCGGCTCGCCATGACTATGATGAGGGTATCGATCCAAGATGGGTTTCGGACTGCGTGTTCGGTTTACTGGTTCTCGGTGCTAGAAGTTGGAGGCGGGCACGGGGTGCCTGATCATTGCGCTGCCTCATCGCACCTCATAAGAAGGTCAGTGCCTGCAGCAGCCGGGATGTGGTACTCCGTATGGGCCGAAGGCCTGAAAGTACTTATCAAGAGGCGGAAGGGGTTCATACGATCCTCGGACGATGGTTGCCCGGAGACTCGGAACAGGAGGCTTGATTTGTGAGCAGATCCAAGATTGCACTCATCGGTGCTGGCCACATCGGTGGGACGCTGGCCCTGATGGCTGCCCAGAGCGAGCTCGGAGACGTAGTGCTGTTCGATGTGATTGAAGGCTTGCCTCAGGGCAAGGCGCTGGATATAGCGGAGGCACGGCCGATGATGGGCAGTGATGTCACGGTGAGCGGCACTAACGATTACCGGGACGTTGCCAGCGCCCATGTCGCAATAGTCACAGCAGGGCTAACGAGGAAGCCAGGGATGAGCAGGGATGACCTCCTGGCAAGAAACCTTGAGATCGTTAAGGATGTGGCCATCAACATCAGGGAGTATTGCCCCGACGCATTCGTCATCGTTGTCTCGAATCCGCTCGATGCCATGGTCTACGCCATGAAGGAGATCACCGGCTTTCCCAAGCAACGCGTGGTAGGGATGGCCGGGGTATTGGATTCCGCCCGTTTCCGCACGTTCGTGGCGATGGAGCTTGGCGTCAGCGTGAGGGAGGTCACGGCGCTCGTTCTGGGTGGCCACGGCGATACGATGGTGCCTCTGCCGCGTCTTTGCACGGTCGCGGGCGTTCCGCTGCCGGAGTTGTTGTCGGCGGAGAAGATAGAGGAGATCGTTGACCGCACGAAGTCAGCCGGGGGAGAGATCCTCGGTCTACTCAAGACGAGCAGTGCTTTCTACTCGCCTGCAGCTGGGGCGATCGAGATGGCCGAGTCCTATCTGAGGGACAAGAAGCGGTTGCTGGCCTGTGCGGCATATCTGGAGGGGGAATATGGCTTGAGCGGATGCTACATGGGCGTGCCGGTGATCATTGGATCGGGCGGCGTGGAGAAGATCGTTGAAATCGAGTTGACACAGGAGGAGAGAGACAACTTTCAAAGATCGTTCGAGCATGTGAAGGGACTCGTCGGGTCCCTCAAGCTGTAGCAGAGCTTGATGCGCGTTTCGGTGGCTTCTTGCTACCTCATCTGCCAGCGGTCATCGGTAGGGCATGAGGGGCTCTTCTGGTGGCATGCACGGCTCAGCGCCGCCGGGCCCGGAGGGCGATCGAGACAATCAATAGCAGGATGATCGCGCCGCCGATCAGGATCAAGAATGGATCGATCTGGGGAGTCCTCTTCTCCACCTCGAAATCAGTGCTCTCGCTCTCCGTGCCGAGGTGGTTGGAGTCCCCCGTCCAACGTGCCAGAACGCTCCATTCCCCCGAGGCACTGGGTTGATATGTGTCGGAGAACCGCCCCTCATCATCGGTCACAAGGTTTCTCTCCTCTATGATCTGTCCGGCCCTGTAGTAGGTCAGGGTCACATTTGCCTCCGCATGGGCTGGCACTATCGATCCAGCCACGCCAAGGATCTCTCCTTCGCGAATCCGATCATCCGTGATGCCAAGCAGGATGTGTGAAGGCTGCTTGTACGACTGGAGAAGGAGAGGATCCGCCTCAAGCACCGCGAACTGCTTGATCGCTGTGATCTGCCTGTATCCATCCTTAGAGGCCCACACGTCCAGCGAGTAGGAACCCACCTGTTTCACCGTCAGGTTCGTGGGTAGATGTACCTCGCGTGAGGAACCGTCCGGGAACGTCAGGCGCGCAGTTATGTTGGGATTCTGCACGCTGCAGCTGTAGGCCAGGAACGCTTTCTCGTTCTTGATGAAGACGGAGGTCCTCTCATAATTGGCCGGGTCTCTAGAGAGGATGACATCAAGCAGCAGGTCCTCCGGCGCTCCTTCGATCCGGAATTGGGCCTCAGCCTGCCGAACCACGAATCTCCCCTCGACGAGGTTTGCCTGAATCGAATACGGCCCGGAGTAATAGGCTTGGTCCACAACGAGAGAGAAGAGCTCTATCGTTCTCGATTCCCGGGGAGCCAGCGAAAGCGAGAACCTCACCAGAGTCGGTGCCACTTTGGATCTCAGATCCTTCAGTAGGACCTCGAGGGAGAGACTGGTGGGCTCCTCCTTGGTGTTTGTGATTAGGGCAAAGGCGCTTATGGTATCACCGGGGCGGTAGACCTCTTGGCTCGTGTTCAGAGAAAGCTCGTGGGCCTTAGCAGCGGACAGTGAGGCTGCCGAAATCATCAGAACGGCGGCGAGAAGACATCGGGGTCTCATCAGCTCACCACCACCTCGGGCAGAAGGTCGGATCCCCCAGCAACGCATAGTAGATGTCCCCTCTCAGCGTTGTGCTGAAATTCCACACATCATCATCGTAGTCCTCGTTTCTGGCCTCCAGGTATGCCTCGCCTATGCTCTTGCCCTCCCGGTACACCGCTTGCAGGATGTTATCGAACATGTGGTGCCAGTAGGAGACATCGGTTGCCCCCATGTAGGCCATTGCCCCCCTTCTGATATGCTGCACCGAGAGAACCATGGGGGGTTGCCCCAGGTTGACCTCCACATAGTAGGCTCCTGTGAGGCAGGCAAGGTCAAGCACGGTCACAGGCTGCAGATACATATCCATCAAGCAGAGCGTGCCCGAGTCGATCACGCCCGCGAACTCCTGCATTAGGCCGTGGTCCACGTAGATGATGAGCCCGGCGTTCTGGTAGTGCCTTTGGATTGTGGCATGGTTACTGTGTACCTCTGTATGCCCGGAGTAGAACCATACGTTGCTGAACTGGGCCTCGACATCGGTCGTCCAGTAATGGTTCCTCGCGTAGTTCTCCAGAACTGCCTCGTCCGCCCATCCTCCGCCTATCTCGTCCTGGCGGTCCTCTCTGACTATGACCAAGGCATCCCGGTTCTTGCCGATCCTATCATAGAACAGATCCCTAGCTATGTAGGCCGAGACGTCGGAGGCGGTCACGCCGTATATCCGTCCGGTCGCTATGTCCTGGTGGCCCATATTCTGGGTGCTGCCGTAGAACCTCCCGTCCAGCTCAAGCCAGAGAGGCCCACTGTCGGCGGATACCTCTATTCTGGCAATCCTCCGCGTGGAGCGGGAGGGGATGTTGTAGACGCATACGTACCACGAGCCCTCTTCGGAGTTCTCCAGCCAGGCGATGTTATCCCCCCAGACATTCGGGAGGACTTGGTCGACGGGCTCGGATGTGATCGGCTCCGGCCTGAAGGTAGCGTAGTCGAAGAGCCATATGTCCCAGTTGCCGTTGCTGTTATCCTGCCAGACAATTCGTCTCTCGTGGATGCGGGGATACATCTGGTCGCCCGGCCCGGAGGCCACTATCAGATCCCGGCTGGTGACATGCCCGGTCGAATTCAGGACCGCCATGCGTACGTCCCAGTCCCCGTCTCGGGTGTCGCCGTAGACTATCTTGTTCCCCCAGATTGCGGGTCGCTCTTGGTGATAGTTGTCAATCGTCACCCTGCGAGTCTGCATCGCGTCAAGATCGCACAACACTATGTCCCAGCCGTTGGCGTATTCCTGCTGGAAGACGACGTAGCTTTCCCAGATGGCGGGCCATTCCTGATTGCTGAGGGATGTTGTGAGTTGAACCGTTGAGTTCGTTGAGGCATCGTGGAGGTATATGTCCCAATTGCCGCTTCTTCCATCCTGCCAGACTATCCTGCTTCCGTAGACAGCCGGGCGGCAGGACCCGATCATGTACGATGAGTTCTCGTCGGCCCCTGTTAACTGGTAGGTCCTACCCGTCAGGAGGTCCTGGTACCAGATGTCGCCCCAGGTGTTCTCATCAGTCCACGCCAGTACCCGATCCGAGCAGGCGGGTTGGAACTGTACGCGGAGGTTGGATGTCACGTACTCCTCTCTGGTTCCGGAAATGCTGTTCCTGACGATGTCGACGTCGATGTATCGGGCGCCTTGGTAGTAGATGTCATCGCCCCACATCGCGGGTGCGTAGGGCAGGTTGGCCCTTGCGATGGGGATGACCTCCGGGGAGGCGACGATCGTCAGATAGCGCAGAGGGCCACCCAGAGGAAGCGACTCCATCGCCTCGTCGACCACAGCATCTATCTCGGGATAGGAGTTTGCAGTGGTGCTGACTATGACCTCTTTCTTTGCAGCTGCCAGGAACGGGGCTGCGAGGGAGTGCTTGGCGAACAGAAACGAGACATCGGAGGCCTTGTCAGTCGCATAGTCGAATCGTCTGTGAGTCCAGAGATCGAGGGGATTCACCAAAATGATCCCGTTTGTGCCGGTGGCTATCACGTAGTGTCTGCGAAGATCATCAAGCGTGAACCTGCTAAGCACCCTGACGTTCCCGGCATCAAGATCGGCAAGTTCTTCGGGACTGAAACGACCAACAAGGTAGACGCTCTTGTGATCCAGTTCCTCCATGTCGTAGTGACCCTGGAAAAGGATCGGCGCGTTCAGAAGGGAGGCGTAGACAGATGCCATCAGCGCCGTGGCGTACTCGTCCTCCGACAGAACGAAGACATCGATGTTGCTCCAGTACTCGTCGCGGAGCTGTCTTTCCTCCCGCGCCGTGAAGATGTCATCCATAGGCATGACCCCCGATGCTCCGTCGCCGAGGATTCGGGGAGAAATCCCCCATCTTCCCGTCAGGGCCCGGGTGAATCCGCTGGTCTGCAGAGGCGGAAGGGCCAGGCTGATCGTGGTGTCGGCCGTGCGCGGGGATCGGGCGCTCCAGACCCTGATCTGGCTCTCGGGAATGCCGGCCCCAACCGGGGTGGGTGCGACCATGAGCCTGATGAGATCGGCGGGCGGGTCGCCGAGGATCGTCACCCTCATTCCCAGCCTATTGCGGCCATACTCCGCGTATTGCTGGAGGAACCTGATGACCGCGTCGGCGTCGAAGGCGTTCTGGTCCTCCTGGTGATAGATCAAAACCGGGAACTTGTAGATCGTGCCGACGGCCACCGGCTCCGTCGGTCGCATCTCCCTCCAGACCGATATGGGCACCAGGGACAGGACCGCCCTCCAGTCCAGATCCGAAATAACGAACACCTCCCTATCCACATAGCTGCTCATGTTCTTCACGTTCTCCCTGCCCAGCGGCCTGACCGTGAAGGATCGCTCCGGAGTGGTGAGGTGATGGTCATCAACGGTGTAGGCCTCGGCGTAGTAGGACACGGTATGTCCGGCGGGCCACGGACCTCTGACGATGCTTACGATGGTGGCGTTGGAGACCTCCCTGATCCTGTGTCCGTTAAGGTAGATTCTGAGCAGCCTGATCCCATAGGGGTAGGATGCGGTGGCCGTGAACGTGACCTCGTCGATCTCCGTGGGCTGCGGCGGGTCGATGATCATCTGGAGACTTGGTGATGCAGCATAGTATGATCTGACGGTGAAGTTGTACCAAGGCGTGATGGCTACATTCCCCGCCTTGTCGGCGGCCTGAGCAGCGTAGAACACCGTGCTTCTCCTTGGGTAGGGTCCGGATGTGAGATTGCAGGACGAGGCATTTCGAGAGGTCGTCATTGCCATGCCGTTTACGTATATCGTGATGAAGTCGATTCCTGACGGATCGTTGGCCCTGGCCACAAAGGTGACCTGGTCTCTTTCGGTGGGAAGGGTCTCGCCAAGACGGATCGGGATGTAGTATATCGTGACGGTCGGGGGATCCGAGTCAGAGGGGCCCACCTCCACAGTCACTTCGATCTCGTTGTTGGTTTCGTCAAGCTCGTCCACGACGCCATCCACGTCGACCATGAACCCTACTCTGTACGAGGCGGGGGTCGAGGGCGTCCACGCGACGGTGATCTCAGCGATCTGATCAAGGCGCATGCCGGCGGGAATGATGGGTAGATCAACCGATCCGAGCTTGGCCCCGTTGACGCGGAACTCGACAGTGCAGGGCGGAGAGGCCACCTCGCCCAGGTTGGAGATTGACGGCTTCAGAAACGCTCTCCGGCCCGCGGTTACCAGCTCGGGTACCCAGGTGATGGCTTGGGCGACAAGATCGGGCGACCCCCAGGGCAGAACGCGGATGATCCTTGAAAGGGCATTGTTCTGCTCGTTGCTCTCGTCCACAGCGTTGGTGAAGTCAGCCATGAAGGTGACGGAGTAGTTGCCTTCCCTCTGCGGAATCCAGTTCGCGGCAACGTCGACCCGTCCTTTTGCCGATAGCGTGGGAGTCGGGAAGGTCACGGCCAGGGCCCCGTCGATCAGAAGCGCCGCCTTCGAGACTCCGGCCGGGCCGGAACCGTCGTTGCCGATTCTCAGCGTGACCGTGAGGCTCTGCCCGACCTTGATCATCTCAGGTTCGAAAGTTGCACTAAGGACACGGAGGTCGGGCCTGCCGATAACGTAGACCTCCTTGGAGACGGCGTTATTGTCCTCCCGGGATTCGTGGATCTCCTGCTTTGAGTCGACGTAGAAGATCAGTTCGTGCCATCCCTCGACGTCGGGATGCCATACGGTCGAGATGACCGTTTCCTGGTTTGGTCCAAGCTGCGGCACCTTGAGGGTCGTGGCGAAGTCTGCACAGGACAGGGTTCCTTCACAGCTTGGGGATGATTCGTCGCCGATGTTGAGGACCGTGATGACGACCGACACATCCTGATCCACGGTGGGCTCGGCCGGAAGCGTGGTGATCGCTGTGGGAGTCAGGTCTGGTCTCTGAATGCTGCCGATCTGAAGAACGCAGACGTGCCAGTCAGCAGGGCCCTCCTTGGTCTCCTTCCCTCCGGTCAGCCAGATCTGGTATGAGGGCCAGATCCTCCAGTTGCCCGGCTTGTCTGCCTGAAAACTATCCGAGAACGCCACGGTCTGTCCCGGCTGGATCGTTGAGCCCTTCTGCACATGGCCGAATGATCGGTCTTGATCGTCGGGGTCCCTGGCGGCGGCGAATACGCCCTTATCAGCAAATGTGATTGGGAACTGGCCGAAGTTCTCCAGATTGAAACGAACGGTGATGAGATCCCCAACTCTCGGATCGAGGGGCCCCTCCACGTAGAAGTCGGTTAGTTGCAGGTAATCCGACATATCCGGTCCCTTGTATTCGTGGAGAATCTCGGCCTCTACAGAGGTCATGATTACGGGGCAACCCAAAGTTGCCAGACACAGAAGTACCGATGCAAGTGTTCTCAAGATGATCCCGGGCCAATCCACTCCTAGATGTTGGTCCTTTAAGACTTCTTTCCAGTTCCGTGCCGGCTGACCCAGAACCATCGCAAGTCGGGCAGGGAAGGCCACAACCAGCAGGGGGAAGCCTGTCATCGATGGGGATACGGGTGCCCTGGCCGGCTTTCAGGGAAGCATGGACACAGGGATGCCGGGTCTTTCTCGCCGTCTGCGATCCAAGTAGGCCGCTTGAGGGATGCCAGTCCGCGTCCGCGGAGTCTAGGCCTCGGTCCATGCGAGAAGAGCTCCGGCATGGAATCTGCTCCTGCTCATCGCATTGCATGATATATTTAAGTCGCCGGTGGCCGCGCGAGGTCGCCATGGGGGTCAATACGAAGGCAATAGGGCTGGCCGCCGTATCGCTGATTCTTTCGGGCCTCACCGTCGTGACTCTCGCAACCACAAGGGCAAAGGATCCCATTGAGGTACTGGATAACCAGCACCCGGCGATCCACCGGAGCGGGGATGAGGCCTTCTACAGCTTGGCGGTCCTGGCCAGGAACAAACATGACAGGGTGAGTCTGGAGTTCTCAATGCTGATGCTCAAGCGGCTCGATTCCTCGCAGATGATCGATCCGAAAAAGGAGTACGACTCGACCAGCGTGCCGGAGGACGTCCTCGGGAACAGCAGGAAGCTGGCCTGGTTGAGGAATCGGACAAAGGCTCTGGGGCTGGAGCCGGAGAGATTCGCTAGGACCCTGAAGATCCGTGAGACCTTGCTGAGCCTCTCGGTCGAGGACTACGGCGTTCTCAAGCAGATACTCGGGCAGGAGACGATTCTGGATCAACCATTGGTCTTCTGCGCGGCGGTGGACCGAGATGGCAAGGCGTACTATATGGAGGGCGTCAGTGATTTCTTCTACCAGCCCGAAACGAACATCAAGACGATGGGCATAATCCACGGAGAGGAGGAAACCTTGTATGTGCCGGACGGACAGGCAACGGGCGGATCAGAACGTCTTCCCCTTTCCCAGGCTCCCAGAGGATACGTCGAATTCGAATCGGCGCGCAGGGATGACACCATCAAGGTCTTCTTCACAGTCAAGTCTCGATCTCTGCCCCGAGGCTTCTACACCGAAATCATATCATTCCTCCAGATCATCAAGATACGCCTCAACGGCAAGCTGTGCTGCGATCCGATAGTGAACATCATGGAGGCGGGGCTGGGATGAGCACGCTGGAGAGAGACCGGGTGCTGACGGTCGCAGCCCTGCTGATTCTGGTGGCCCCAACCGCAGGAATAGGGCTGGCGGCGGGGCTAAGCGGTCAAGCACCATGCATCCTGGTATATGCCGGGGCCAATGTGGGGTACGCAGAGATGCTCGCATCCCTCATCCGCAGCGATTACAGAATCAAGGCCGAGGTCCTCGTCGCTAGCGACCCCGAGGTAGTCTCCCTCATGGCTGCTCTCCCCACAACCCAGAGCATGATCATCCACGCCGATAACGCGGCTGAGATTGCCGCACTGGAGGTGAGCCTGCTCAACTACTTCCGGGGCGGTGGAGGCCTGATAGGGATGAAGGATGCCTGCTACGGGTCATCCGCCGGAAGGCTCGCCACCGAGGTGTTCCCGACCCATGCCAACGTGTCGGTGGCGGAGACAAGCCCGAGCAGGTGGGCAAGGACCTATGCCCGCAGGGATGAAATGGAGATCAACTCCCGGCTGTCGGAGAGATTCCAGCTGTTCAGCATGGGGACATACTTCTCGGGGGACCGGAACGGTCAGTACGTGGAGGTTCCGGGCGAATACGTCGTTCTCTACACAGATCAGGAAACCGGATCGCCAATGGTGCTCATCAACGGGAACCAGGCGGGCGGCCGATCCGTCGCTTTCCCCGGCATCTGGGTGTCCGGCGTCTCCAGGCTTGATACCTACTACGGCAAACTCGTGGCCAACGAGGACTTCGCCAAGATGTTCACCAATTCGGTGCTCTGGGTGCAGGGGGCCACCAGGTTCTCAGACCTCATGGGGACCTGGAATGAGAGGCTAGAGGAGGTCGAGGACCACAGGCTCAGGCTTGCTGAGGAAGCACTGGAAGGGACGAGGAAGGAATCCATGAGAAGAACCGTCATCCTAGCCGGTCTATGGGCAGCGGGCTTGGCTGCGTCGGGCATCATTGTCAAGAAGACCATCCTACCCCGGCCAGACGCGCGCAGGCAGCCCGTCGGATAGACGCGCAAGTCCAGGGCGTTCGCAGTGAGAAGGGAGTTCGGGAGGTTCCCTGAGTCCCTGCCGCACATTTCTGCCTGCCTATCAGGACCCGAATTGGTCGGTCGGTGGCCTCGGATATCAGGCAAAGAAGCGGGGCAGCCAGATCCTCTGGGCCTCCAGCATTTCATCCAGCATCCTACTGGCTGCGTCTATCTCCATGGAATAGGTAAGTGGGTCCATGAGCAGCGCTTGGAGCGCGAGCTGCCGGTCTCCCTTCATGGCGGCTTCAACGGTAAGGTCCTGCACCGTTGCCGCCATGTTGCAGATCCCGGCGATTGCCGTGGGCAGGGGCCCAAACCGGACTGGATGGTATCCGAAGCCATCCACGATCGTTGGCACCTCGATGACGGCTTGGGGCAGCACATTGGGTATCGCGCCCTGATTCATGACGTTGAGCTGGAACACCTTGCTCTGCCCGAATAGCGATGAGCATATGAGTTTGTCGAGCTTCTCCCGGGACTCATAGCTTGTGACGAAGCTGCCCTCGCCTCGGGCCGCGGCTTCGATCTTCTCCCAGAATGCTTTTCGCTTTGCTATTCGGTTCTCCACGTAGTTGTGGGTCTGGCCCCATCTCTCCAGCTCGGTGTTCTGGCGCATGAAGTAGGGAAAGAACTCCATGATGTGGATATCCCCGGGGGTTGGTAGCCCTCCGAATATCCGGTAGATCAGCCGACTGATCGGTTCATGGTTCCCGTCTGCCAACCTGTCGACGATCTTTGGCAGGACGTCCTGCCCCTTATGTCGAACTTGGAGCACAAAGTCACAGTGGTTGACACCAGCGGCACGCATCTGTAGCTCGTCCTCCGGCACCTCCAGGATGCGGGCGTATCGGGTTATCTCGTGCTCCAGTCCGGGACACACGCCGACGCTGCTTATGCTGGAGTAGCGCTGGACGCCGAGGACGATGCTGGACATGGGGTTGGTGTAGTTGATGAGCTTGGCATCCGGGCATAGGGACTCCATCTCCTGGGCGATCTCGACGATCATGGGAATCGCCTTCAGGCCCTGAAGGAGGCCGCCGGGCCCCACGGACATCCCCTTGGGCGTTCGCAGTCCGTACTTCAGCGGGATGTTGAGGTCCGTTGCCCAGTAGTCGTGGCCTCCCGCCATGAAAGTGGTCACCACGAAGTCAGCTTCGGAGAGGGCTTCGAGCCGCTCGGTTGTGGCCATGATCTCAACTTGGGCATTGAGTTCCCTCTTCATGCGGTTGACGTATTTCTCCATGACATCGAGATGTGATCTGTCGTTGTCCATCAGTACGATTGTGCTTCCAGCCAGTTCCGGGCAGGACAGAAGTTCCTGGGAGAAGGTAGGCATCCAGGTCATGCTGGCACCCCCTATGAAGGACACCTTGATGTCGGTCATCGTCATCACACCTTTGGCCAGCCGCCAGCCCGGGAGTCTTCAAGGTCGGTCGGCTGAGCCCAGGCCTTACACCGCCTCCCATATCGGCTTTAAGTCTCTTACCCCACGCGCCCACGCGCCATGCACGATGCTCTAGGCGTGTCCTCATACCGAACCGGGGGTCCGTGGGTCCGGCTGGCGAACAAGATATCGGGAGTCTAGCCAGGCTGCAGCGTAGAGGTGACATGCACCATCCAGAAACTGGCCGCAAATGAGGAGTGGATGGGGAAGCCACGGTGGCTACCTTCAGGTCGCAGTATCGGACGGAACCCACTGCCCGGCAGGGATCAGGCAAGAGGAAATCAAGGCATTAGCGAGGCCTCGTAGTAGCTTTCAAGGCCCTCCTCACGTATCACCGAGCCGAGTCTGTCCGGGACCTTTCCGTCGAGAAGCTGTTGGTGAAATTCCTTCTCCACCTCTTCCTCTTCGTAGAGAGCTTGTCTCTTGCTCTCCAAAGGCGAAGGCGGAACGCCCTCGGATTCAGCGGCGCATCTGACTCGCGTTCCGGCCCCGGACTCCGCAAGGAACTCTCTCCAATCCGATCCTCTGAGGAGGTGATGATCGACTACGAGTCGGGGAATCCGGTTCGACAATTCCCTGAGATAACCGGCGGCGATCTCACGTTCACCTCCCTTCATTCTCTCCGGATCGAAGAGAGGGGGGCCGGCGACCACCGCGATGTCAGGTCTCTGGTCCAGCATCCAGTCAATGCAGCCGCGGTTCAGCAGCTGGACGTCTGAAGCGTGGACGAAGGTCGTGTCCCGATCTGTCACGCAGATCCCGATGACAAATCCCTGTGGGGTGTTATCCTTGCCGTGCCAAAGGGCCGGTGAGAACGAGACACAGGTCTTCCCAAATTTGAAGCTTCTCCCATCGGCTAGCTCGTACTTCGGGGATCTCGTTCCATATGCGCGACGAAACTCCATGCCCCGCACGGCCTGGATGTCGCTCACGTTGCGTGCCGGGTCCTTGCAGAACAGCATCTTGCCTGCATATATCTCGTCGGCTAAGGCCTGCGTGCACAAGGTGGTGACGAGGTCGGCTACGCTCGGCGAGTAGTGATGGATGTGGTAGTGAGAGACCGTGATCAAGTCGATCTCGCGTGAGAGTGACAGTAACTGGGCCCACTTCCTCACGAGGACCTCGTATTCAAGGGGATGGGGTTTGACGCCGGATCTGGTGTGACATCCCAGTCCGGGATCGATGAGGATGGAGAGTTCAGGTGTTCTGACGTGGGTACACATGGACCTGATCCCCATGCTCTCGAAGGCCACCATCGCTATCTCCATTTTCTCCTCTCTACCAGGATTTGGGCAGTCGGTCGGCAGAAGGCCAAAAATATATATGGGAGCATCTTGGACCCGAGCGGAAGGAAGGAGCGCATCTGCTTAACATGCATCCCCGTTCTGAGACCAAGGCGTTGATCGTTTTGCTTCTGACACTATGCATTTCTCCGTGTTTACAGATCTGTCTCGGCGGCGAGAGGATAGACATCCTTGTGGTGGGGCGTTACCTTGACCTGCTTAGGCCGTACTTTGACCCGGAGCCCCTCGTCAGTTATCGCGGCATTCCGTTCCGCATCGTGGATTCGTCTGCGGAGGATGCGATCAAGATGCTGAGGCTCTACTTTCCCCGCACGTATCAGGAGATCAAGAAGTATGATGTCATCATGCTGAACTCGCCCGAGTACCAGCTCTTCTCACCCATCCAGGATCAGTGGATGCATAACGCCATCCAGGATGGGATGGGAGGAATAAATGCGGGGAGTGTTTTCAGCATAATCGCCGAGATACACTGGGCTTGGGCCAACTCCCAGACATCCAGAGCCTTCCCCAACGACGCCCTGGCCGTGGCAAACAAGGGAGGGGGAGGGGAAACCAGCATGGCATTCCTGGTCGTCGTCAACAGGGCTTTCCGTGACCCCGTGCTGCTACCGTATCTGGCCTTTGGCGTAGAGAGCGTAGGGTGCTATGCGTCGTCGCGCCTCGTGTTAGCCCGGGAGGGGGCCGGGGTCCTTGCCTGGCAGGTGGGGAACCACCCGGGGGGGAGGGTCGACTACCTCATCGCGTGGGACTACGGCGAGGGAAGGACCATGACGTGTGGGAATGTGCTCCCCAAGGGCTGGTTCGAGTGGAAGGAGAACGAATATGGCGCCGATATGCTCATGAACATGATTCTGTACATGGCCAAGAAGAATCTGATACAGGACGTGATGCTGTTCCATGAACTGAAGTCGGGATTCGTGGAGTTCAGATCCAAGATGCTAGGGTTGATCTCGCTGAGGGATTTTGTGGACAGATTCGGGGCCAACACGAATTCGATTCAGGAGGAGGTCCTCAGGTTGAATGGACTCTATCAAGAGGGCGTAGACCTCTATCTCGCCCAGGACTTTCAGGGCTGCAAGGACGCAGTGGACTCGGCCCTGCGGCAGTTCTCAGCGGCTGAGGACTTGGCGAGAAGAGTGAAGGACTCCGCCCTCCTCTGGGTCTACGTCATAGAGTGGTTCATCACTTCGTCGACCCTCTTCATCTCCGGGTTCATCCTGTGGACGCTCATGGTCAGGAGAAAGATGTACAGGGAGGTCGAGGCAACGAGGCTGGGGTAGCCGGAGCGAACCTGACTCCTCATCACGCTGCTGCCGCTAGGCCAATGCCAGCTCTTGTCCGACCATAAATCCAACTCGACTGGTGGGCCTCCTTGGAACCGGATGGCCTGCCGGTCGACTCCCGAGCGGGCCGCCGCAGGGCTGTCCGCTCGGATCAGGGCGATCGTGCACGGCACGGGGGACCCGTGGAATACATTGGCTATGAATAGCTTTCCACGAAGAACGGATTTGACCAGGCCGTCAATCCCGCCGCGTCGACCAGCTCGATCCGAACATATCCCCGGGGGACAAACCAGTCAGGCAGACGCGACTCTGTCAGCCCCTTTTCCTCCAGGGCGTACTCCACGTGACCCCGGGATCCCCTCGTGCGCCATCGGATGCGCTTGACCGGTGCGCACCTGAACTCGATGGTCGGTCCCTCGACCTTCAGCCACTCGAAGCGTGGTCCCTGGGTGGAGTAGAAGGAGCCCCTCATGAGTGCGTTCAGGACCGAGTTGCGGGTGAGCTCCTCGGCCCAGATCTCCATCCATCCCTTGCCGATATCTGAGAAGTATCCCTTCTTTGGGTTCAGGTGAGCATCATCTGCCGCTACGCCCCAGATCCTCTTTCCCGCTCCCAGCAACATGTCCCAGAGCTCGGTTGCGAGGCCATTAGCATAGGCCTCCTCGCAGTATGCATTGTAGATCTCCATGCCCATGAGGCTTGGACAAGCAAGATAGGTCTCGGGCATGACCGATGAGTATGTGGGGTGGGCCCCGATTACGAACGCCCCTTGCTTGGCTAGGTCACAGGCAGCCTGGCACATGGCAAGGCCGCGGGGCACGGCAGCCCTAACCCCCACTCCGATGATATCGGGCTGGATGCCGACTTCGGTTGAGTTCAGAACGAGGAATGAACGGGTCGAGAACTGCTCGACGTCGGTCACCAACCTATGATCGGTTACCCCGACGCAACGGTACCCTGCCCTTCTGTACCGGTCAAGGGTCTCCTCGGGAGACAGGCCACCATCGGAGTTGACGGTGTGGCAGTGGAAGCCAGCCCTAATCCACTCACCCCGATGGTGGAAAGGCGTGGGCTGGAAGGCTGCGACCATCGGAGACACCGGGTCCCAAGGGACATGGCAGTCGGCCGATCTCTCAGTTATAGCTGTTACCTTGTGCAGCCGATCTAAAGGCCACCCGCAGGCCTGAATGGGCGGCTGGCCTGCGTTAGGGGAGACACACAGCCGCGAGTTGGCGTCTCCCACGAATCGTCAGGCTGAACGGACGATATCGCGGCGGAGAGGAACGGAGAAGGGGGCTCATCCGGCGTTTCTGCTCGGCTGGAACGCGCTTCACGGCCATGTCCTATGGGTGGAACTCCTCGACCAGCTTGGTAACCAGCTCCATCTTCCTTATGTCGGCGGTGGGGGGAAGCTCGTCTGAGACTCCGAGGATCAGGTTGGGGGAGAATGTCTCAAGTACCTCCTGCACAAACTCTTCCAGGTACTTGTCCGGGTAGACCGGTATGAAGATGACGGCTGGCAGGCCGTCCAAGAGGATCTTGTCTTTCAGTCCGTCTTTGAGTTCATCGATCTCGACATCTCCCTGGGGCTTAGGTGTTGCCGCTTCGATCCCGTCGAAATCAGTCTGGTCTAGGAGCGGCAGCAGTGGACGGATCGCACCATCGATGTGTATGTGGCAGAACTTGCCGGCCTCGTGGAGCTGCTTGACCCGCTTGCGGTAGTAGGGAATCAGGTATCGCTCGAAGAACTTGGGCGAGGCAAGGTTGGCGTCTATGTTCTCTCCGAAGTTCAGGACTTTTAGAGGACACCTCACCAGCACGTCGTACATCCTGTCATCCCACTCCCCGATCGCGTCCATGAAGGACTCGATTTTCTCCCTGTGTCGATGCAGCTGTATGAAGAAGTTTCGGGCACCCATGTACTCTACAATCATCCTCTGGAAGGGTGATCGGGGGTAGAAGCTCTGGATGATGCCCCTGGGGCCGAAGGCCCTGTCGGCCTTCTCGAAGGCCTCCTTGTCAAAGCTGAAGGAGGTATTGTCGAGGATGTATTTCATGACCTGGCAGTCCGCGGGCTCCTTGATCGGGAACTCGGCCGGGTAGCCGCCTCGGCTCACCGACCGCAGCTTTCCCACCGGGGTCTCGACGTGGGTGATCCGGCTTCCACCCTCGTCGAGGAAGGAGTACTTCACGCGGGCCGATGGATCCAGCGACGTCCTGAAGACGCCGATGTCCAACACCTCCCCCGGGTATCTTGGGGATGCTCTGAGCATGTCATAGACCTCTAGGACGGTCTTTCCTCTGTACCGTCTCGGGACGGGTGGGTATGGAATCCTCTTCTGGTCGACCTCGTCGGGCCCCCTGTTCACCTGATTGCCGCTGTACCAGTACCGGATCCTGGGCTGCCAGACGATCCGGTCGTTCTTCTTGTGTTCAAATGTTCGGATTATGGCTTCCCGGAAGCTCATGGGCTGCCTCCTGACGATCATTCTGAAAGCCGTTGATGGCCGAGTGGCTTCGGGGGTACTGGTCCGCCTAGACCATCCCTTTCTTCTTGAAGTACTCGAAGCTGATCTTCACGCTCTCCATGGGCGGCCTCTTGCAGGTGTCCTGCTCGACTACATACCACCTCGTTCCGGCTTCCTTGCACGCGGCGAAGATCGAATCGAAGTCCAGAACGCCGCGTCCGACCTCAGTGAAGAAGTGGCTCGAGTCCATGTCCTTAATGTGAACCAGCGGTACGCGTCCCGGGTATTTCCGGATGTAGGATGCGGGGTCGACGCCGGCATGCTGGGCCCACATGACATCGATCTGGGCGGCGACGTTTTCGGGCTTGGTGTCCTGGAGCAACCAGTCCATGATGTATCGGCCGGCGACCTTGTTGAATTCCTGGCTGTGGTTGTGGTAGTAGAGCTGTATGCCGTTCTTCTTGAGCTCCTCGCCCACGGAATTCGCGTATCTGACCATTGCTCTGCAGCCTGCCTCGTCGGTGGGGAGCTTGCCTTCGGGCATGCAGGGGCCCCATACCGCGTCGCATCCCAGCTCTTTGTTTAAGGTGACCAACTTCTTGAGATCCCTTTCCCCCGGCATGTGGTTCCCCGCAAGCTTCAAGTCGAGATCCCTCAAGGTCTCCTTGAGCTGGCGTGGAGGAACATTGTAGGTACCGGCTAGCTCCACGCCCTCGTACCCAATATCGGCCACCTGCCTGAGGGTGCCAATGAAGTCCTTGGCGCATAGTTCACGCAGGGTGTACATCTGCAGTGCCACGGGGATTCTCTTCATTTCTTGGCCTCCGTCGAGTATTCTGGTGCGTAATGGGGTCGGACGATGCCCGTCCGGGCCTTGGCACCGGTCTTCCGATGGGCGGGTAATATATCTTCCCAGCCTGCTGGTATGAAGCCCTGTAGCCCTGCACCGTTGCCGAGGGACCGGGTGAGAGCGGTGGCCGAGGCAACAGGGACGAACCTGTGCGCGGTCCCTCCGGGGCATGGGTCAACCTGCCTGGGGCCGAGCTTTGGAGTCTTCGACCGCCGGTTCCAACCGGTCTCCAACCCGGGCGCGTACGACTCAGCGCCAACAGGTTTAAGAGCAAGCCGCGCCAATCAACAGGCGAGGTCCGAGCATGGTCTGCGGATATGTGCTGATAAGCACGGATCTGGGGATGCCCCTGAAGATTGCCGAGGCCGTGGCCAAGGTCAAGGGGATCGAGAGTTCGTGTGCAGTTACGGGAGATGTCGACGTCGTTGCGCACTTCAACGTGAAGAACATCGGCGACATCGCGTCACTGGTTGTGGGCAAGATCCACGAGATCGAGGGCGTGTGCGGCACCCAGACCCTGATCTGTGTGAGCTGCCACGGCGAGAAGTGCCAGGTCTGCTGATCGCTTCCAGGCAGTCGGCTAGTGGCGGGATATGAAGTCCCTGATCCACCTGGCCTGCTCCTGATGGCCATCTATCAGAACCGTGCCCAATATAGAGTAGCCGGCTATCCGGCCCGCTTCGAGGTGCCGGAGCACAAGGGTCCATTGGTGCTTCAGGAGGTCCATGGGGACCGGGGACTGCGTGGGATAGTCACGGAGGTAGCATCCCAAAACTATTGGCTTGTCGGAGAAGATCTCCCTGCAACTGCCCAGATCTCGGTCGAGATCGACAAGGTCGCGGGCCCTCCACACCCAGAGGTTGACCACATCCATGAAGGGCATGTAGGGCTCCCAGAAGGACGGGTCCAGCTCGTGGGTGTAGACGACAGCCCAGAGTTTGAGATTGTTGTTGTGCTTTTTGAGAGCGTCGTAGATCTCTGAGTACATCTCCGCCGTGAAGCCTTCCCGGGTCACCAATCCCTTCATGTCGTCGTGGATCGCCCCGGTTATCCTGGGGTACTTCGTTGACAGGAGGCTGACCTTTTCGGCCTCCGCCTTGACCGATTCGGGTCTGGAGTCGACCCAGTGGGCTGTGCCCCCATCCTCGGTTCGGCGCCACTTCCACTTGGATATGTCACAAACGATTTCCTTCAGATCCCTCATCTTCTCCATGGCCAACTCATCGTTGGGATGGAACATGTAGCAGGCCCTTTCAACGCCGAAGAAGCGGGCCCCCTCGCCCACGCCGTAGATGGACGGGTAGACGCCCGGGTCGAGTCC
>CAYVLA010000008.1:79000-79269 GCA_964452145.1 Hadarchaeota archaeon (SeqCode) | reverse complement strand
GTCAGGGAACAGGCGATGAAGGAGTTCGGCTGAGCGACATCAAAATGAACGTTCAACCACAGGACCCCTCGGTACCCAATCCCTTGCCTCTCGCTTCGTCCTAGAGTCATATATCATAATGGCATCACAAGCCTTACCTAGGAGATCAACTGCCTTCGCGTTCCATTCGAGGTGAAGCAGCGTCCTATGGACGATTCCAGGGATCGGAAGTATGACTTCTTCGGTCTTCTCCCGAAGTTCCAATCGTTCTCCTGGCAGGTAGCCGAGCC
>CAYVLA010000008.1:76369-78990 GCA_964452145.1 Hadarchaeota archaeon (SeqCode) | reverse complement strand
CGCAGTAGATCGTTGCCCATGATTCTGCCCTGAGTTCCGATACGTGGGGAGCAAAACGAAGCACAGGCCAAGGTCTTGTTCGCCTGCTCTTCTCTACCCCAGGTTCCTTGATGAAGTATCTCTCCATTAGAACTGGCTGGTTCTCCTTCATTGCTTTGAAGACGGCCCCGGTGACGTGCATCCTGAACCGCTTGAGCCAGTATCTACTTGACAATGCGTTCTCTTCCCTCTCGTAGAGTTCATACAGCCGCTTCCCAATCTGCATGCCTGGCACTGTCTGGTAGAGGTCTTCTGGTTGGAGGCTGAGAGAGGTCCTTCGGTGCACCTCTTCACAGATCTCCTCAAGGCTTGGTCTCCGACTCAGTCTGGTGTAGAGATCTGTCACAAACTGTTCACGCGTCAACGACAAGGATCCAGCATGTTCGGATATCCAGCCTCTCTGCAAAAGAGTCTCCTTATGTCTGTAGAAGCTGGTCCTCGGCACGATGCGTAGTAGCTCCCTCACGGTCTTCGGGCCGAGCTTGAGGCTCTCGATTATGATTTCCTCTGCTAATCCCTTCGTGAACATGTGGAACACAGGCTTTTGGGCAATTCCCACCCGATCCACAGTTAGTGATGCCTCAAAAAAATCTTATCCGACCCGAAGTCAGGCTCGGACAATTCGAGGAGCTGATAGACTGGTACGCGGGGATCGCGGAGCATCCCTACGATCTTGAGATCGTGTTCGAACACCACAGGATTTCCTGGCCCAAGTCAAGCAAGTCGGGCGAGATAGCTCGGAGCTTCTTCCAAGACCTGAAGCCAGGAACGTTGGTCGGCATCTTGCGCAGCGATTCTGCCGATCAGCCACTTCTCCTCCGGAAGATCGAGGAAGGTGTACAAGGATGAAAGATGAGAGATTACACGTAATCGTCGAGGACTTCCGGGAGTCGTTGGAGCTTGCAGGCCGATCCGAGACGACGTGCAAGGCCTATACCAACACAGCGACCAGGTTCCTGCAGAGAACTCGGAAGATCGATCCCAAGGCGATCTCCAAGAAAGATATCACACGCTTCCTGGCCGAACTGAGGGATCAGGGAGTCACGGATCGAAGCAGAGCACGCCACGGATACGCTTTGCGGGCGCTCTTGGCCTTCCTCCAGAGATCCGACCTGGCCAACGAGGTGCCCATAGCTCATTTCAGGTTCGGCTTGCCGAAGTACATGTCGAAGCGCGAAGTCAACCGGCTCATCGAAAATGCGGCCGACCAGAGAGAGAAGACCATATTCAGCGTGGGCTATTACCTAGCACTAAGAAGGGCCGAAGTATCGCGGCTCAAGCTCTCAGACCTAGACTTGGCCGAAGGCTTCGCATCGGTCAAGGGCAAGGGTGGCTTTGAAGAGAGAATCCCGATCGACAAGGAATGCCTCCCGATCCTACAAAACTGGATTGACAGTGGGCAGGCCCTGAAGGGAGACGGCTACGTCTTTGGCTCCTTCGGCCCCGACGCGATTGGCCGAGCCTTCAAGAAGGCTGCGAAGCGGGCCGGTCTGGAGGATGTGAGCTTCCACGCCCTTCGTCACAGCCGAGCCAGCCATTTGCTCAAGGATGGCCTCGATCTTTTCCATGTTCACAAGCTCCTCCGCCATCGGCGGCTCGATAGTACCAGCATCTACTTGCACCTTCTTCCTTTGGAGCTCAAGAAGGCCCTATCCAAGGTCAAAAGACTGGAAGAAGAACTGGAGCTCGAGGAGGCCACCGAGCCGGGCACGACCGAGGATTCCTACGAGCGCGAAGAGCAGGCGGAGGAGAACGAGGCATGAAGGTTAGCTTCTGTGATATCTGCAACCGGCTTCGCCCCATCTCTGAGATCTTCGTTTGCGAATCTAAAGATGAGAGGATTGTGAGCAGGATCTGTGCGGAGTGCCTGGCGGACGACGAGCTCTCCGGCGCTCTGAGCGACGTGGATATCTCCATTGAAGCCGTTGAGGGCATCGAGGAAGAAGAACAGGAGGACCTTGAGAGCCTGTCCGACGCTGATGAGTCTGAGTGTCACTGCGCGGGCTGCGGCAAGCCTACCTATGGGAGGGGCATCGTGGTGGACTTCCCCAAGACGCTGTGCCGGGACTGCTACCCGGTTCTCGAAGGCCTAGATCTGGGACAGGAGCTCTTGAGCGATTCCCGGTGTGGGGTGGGTGTTGAGACTTGAGATCCGAGAACGAGGCATGGGTCACGTACGGCCTTGTGTTGAGGACCGACCTGAATGGGGTGCGGAAGTTGCGCGAGCTCATCGAGTCCGAGGGGATGAAGTTGGTGTTCGACAGGGTGAGCGATGGATACCTCTGGATCAAGGAGGGCAAGCAAGATGGACATGGAACTACCCCAATACGATGATAACGAAGAGATGCTTGCTCATGCCATAGAATATGTCCGTCGTGGCTGGTCAATCATTCCTCTGCACACCGTGATTGACGGGCATTGCACATGTGGCAATCCCAACTGCAACTCCCCCGGGAAACATCCTCGAATATGGACATGGAGCCCGTACCAGAAACGCCTGCCAACTGAAGAAGAGATCCTTGAATGGTGGACTCTTCATCCCGAATCCAACATAGGCATCGTCACCGGCAGCGTTTCGGGCC
>CAYVLA010000008.1:0-76359 GCA_964452145.1 Hadarchaeota archaeon (SeqCode) | reverse complement strand
AGACGGCGAAGAAGGTCAGCGAACCCTGAGTAGCCGTGAGTTGCCCGAGACGCCAATCTCGGAAACGGGGAGAGGCTACCACTACTTCATCAAGCATCCTGGTTTCGAGTGCCGCAACTTCGCCAAGAAGATCGGCAACACAATCTTGCCAGGCATAGACTTTCGCGGTGACGGAGGCTACGTTGTTGCCCCACCTTCTGTTCACGTATCGGGAAAGAGGTACAAGTGGCTGAGGGACCCGTCGAAGCATGAGATTGCCAACGCTCCCAACTGGCTGCTGGAAGCCATCCGCGATCAAGCAACGAAGGCGAGCCATCTCGACCCAGAGGAATGGGAGGTCATTGTGGAGGAGGGAGAACGCAATGTCGAGCTCACAAGGCGGATTGGGAGCCTCATCGGTCACGGTCTTTCCGTCGAAGAGGTACGTTCCTTGGCTCGCAGCTGGAATCGAACCCACTGCAAACCGCCGCTGCCGGGCATGGAGGTTGATGGGATCGTGTCCTCGATTGCCAGTCGGGAGGATCGGAGGAATCCTGCTACCCCATCTGCGTGTAAAATCTCTCCACCCCCTCAGGGGGGATATATCCCGGAGGGAGACGATTCCTTGGGCAAGGCAGAAGTGGATCCGGCTGCCCTGGTCGAGATGAGTCTTGAGGATCTTGGCCAGGTGCTTGCCACTACCATTGTGGAGGACACTACCAACAAGTGCATCCTCTTCCTCGGGTACCTCCTCACCTATACGGACGTCGACCAGCAGAACTTCGCCTTCAATGCCCCCTCAAGCACCGGGAAAACCTACCTGGCTCTACAAACAGCCGAGTATTTCCCCGAAGAAGACGTGATGAGGCTCGGCTATACCTCCCCAAAGGCCTTCTTCCACGAGCTGGGCGATCTTCGCAGACAGGACAACGATGAGCCACTTGAGAGTCGAGATAGCTATGTTTCCTCTAGGATGGATGCATGGAATCAGGACAATCCAAAGCCCCTTTCCGGTGAAGGCGTGGCTGACTGGCGTGACCGGCGGCGGACAGCGGCGCGCCAGTTCAAGGCTGAGTGGGACGATATTCCCAAGACATACGTTGTGGACCTTGAGCGAAAGCTCCTAATCTTCACCGACCAGCCACATGACGAACTGCTCCGGCAACTCCGCGCCCTCCTAAGCCACGACAGGAAGAACATCACGCTGAAGATTACTGACAAGACCAAGGAAGGAGGAAATCGGACGAAAACGGTTGACTTGCTGGGCTATCCGACCCTAGTGTTCAATTCCGCGTCCTTCAGCCTTGAGGACCAGGAGAGAACTCGCCTGTTCCTTCTCAGTCCCGAGACGACGCAGAAGAAACTGAGAGGCTCGATCATGCTGGAGGGAAGGCGGCTTTCCAATAGGCCCGTATTCGCTGCAGCGGTGAGAGCCGACAGAAGCCGGCAGCTGCTCATGGCTAGGGTTAGGGCGATACGTGCCAGCGGAGTCAGGGACATCCTTCTGACTGATGCGGATGAGGAATATCTGGTGAACCGGTTCATGCAGAGCCATCCGAATCTCGCTCCAAGGCTGCAGAGGGATCTGCCTCGTTTGTTCGCGTTGATCAAGGCCCATGCGTTGCTCAACTTCAGTAACCGCAAGAGGACCGAGGATGGCAGGGCTATCTGGGCTACCAGGGAGGACATCGAAGAAGGATACAGACTCTATGAGAGCGTGGCTGAGTCAAACGAGTTGGGCATACCTCCTGAGGTCTACAGGTTATGGAAGGAGGGCATCGAGCCAGCTATCGGTGAAGCGGGGCTCATGCGCAGGCAAGTCTCTCAACTGTACTTCAAGCTGTTTCAGCATCGGATGGGCGAGAAGCAGCGCAAGCGCGTGGTTGATTTGTTGGTTGAGGTGGGTCTTGTGGTTGAGGAGCCGGATCCGAGCGACAGACGGCAGCTGAGAATATATCCCCCCGAGGGGGGTGGAGAAAAAACGCACACATCTGAGGGGTTGGGGGGGTTTGTTGACTAGGGCGTGGGCTAGGAGGGACTGCCCCCTCAAGCTACAGGCAAGGATGAAGAAGCAGAGACTGCGGAAGCTGTCCTGCCGCAAGTGCGAGGTCGATAAGGAGTGGTGCAGGCGGTTCCGCCAGGGAGACTTGAGGGTGTCCGGCCCGGTCGTGCTTGGCTCGGCTGCATCCAGCTTCTTCCAGGCATGGTTCAAGTCCAGTTGTAGAGCAGCCAGGAAGGCCGGTCGGAAGCGGGCAAAGCTTCGATAGCTCAGATTTCACTCCTTGGCAAGCGTTCTCTTCTTCAGGATTCCCGCGTCTTCGTCCTGCTCCTCGTGAACCAGCCTCGCAAGTAGTTGGCCCTGATGCGGAGCCAAAGGCATCCCCCAAAGACGGGTGGGGGAATCTTTATTATACAGATCACCATCTGAGTGTTGAAGGGGTGGAAATGGTCGATAGCCGGATGTTTGGCGCTGAAGTGGAAAGGATGGCACGGTCTTGGCTGAAGAAGCGCTTCCCGGAGTTCGAAGTCAGTCCTAATGGTTTTGATCGATCGTTGGGTCCTGCCGATTTCATATTGAAACACCCGAATACCGGGCGAATCAGGGCGGTTGTGCAAGTCAAAGGTGGAAGGGATCGGGCTTGCGTTACACATGACGAATGCCGACGTCTCATCAAGCAAGCTTCGTTCCTCGGTGGGACTCCTTACATTCTCTACCGAGTTGGTTCGCTTTCGAGAGGCGAATGGTCATTAGAGACAGCACAGAAGGCCATCAGAGCGATGTAGTTGTTGTGCGGAGTCAAAGACCTCTCTGCCCTTATTTGAGGATACCTGAATCGAGACATCGATGATCTGTCCGCAGACTGGATACCATGCTCGGTCTTGGTCGAAAGTTACCCCGCACGACCGGGCGGATTCCTTACTGAAATGCCTGCGTGTCGAACAGGGAGGCATTCCGTCTTGATTCCTACGTGACCCTTAGCCTAGGCGGGTATCCATCATCCATCTTGTAGCTACCGCCATCCCACTCGACCTGGATGTAGTACCCCCGAAACGTCGAGAGTAATCCGCCTGAACCCGTCTTGTCCGAGGCTGTGAAGCTGACGCACTTGTTCAAGCCGGTGCTGCCCGACAACTCGAAGGGACCGGAGGATGCGACCATCACATCGTCTGATAGCGAGATGTCCTTCCAGACTGAGACCACGAGATTCTTGGCGGACACCGGTCCCCCGCTGGTTGAGCCGAAACTCACGCAGACCATTACCTGTGATCCCTGGGCAACCTCGGTGACCCGCTTCCCTTGGTACTGGAAGTACGCGTCTGTCACCTCGGTTCTCCCTGACAGGACGACGTTCAGTTTGGGCGATGAGATGTCGAGACTTGTTGAATCGTATTTGACACAGATGAAGTAGGTGCCTTCGGTGGGCGGGGAGAACTGCAGGGAGAAGTCCCTGCTCTGTCCATCCTGCAGATCATAGCTGAAGGTTCTCTTCTGTATCTCTTCGCTGAAGATGAAGCCGTCCTTTCGGACGGAGAGCTCCAGGGTGCCTTGGCATCGTCCTCCCTTTGCCTGTAGGGTGACGTGTGCGTAGACATCTGTAGCCAGTTCTACCTGTGTGGTTCTTGCTCCCTGGCTCAGGAAGTAGGCATCGGTTCTTTCCAGTGTTCCTTTCGGGGTCGGTTGTTCGCTCGGAAGCACCGTAATCCTCGGAGGGTACTTGTCCTCCATTACGACGGGCAGCCCCCTTGGGAATAGAACCTTGATGTAGTATCCCTTGAAGTAGGGAAAGATCAAGGCTTCTGACTCGGTTGCTTCGGCGGCCGTGAACTTGTAGCTTATCTCTTGACTTTGTCCCTGGCGAACTGCGTAGGTTGCGCTTCCTGCTTCATAGAGTTGGTCTAGCGGGTCGTTCCCGATATCCTTCCAGACTTGGATTTCCACGTCCCCACTTGCGTACCCCTTGGTGCAGCTGATTGTGGCCTTTGCGGTTGCCTGGGCTCCGATCACAACCTGGCTGACCTTCGTGCCTCCCAGCTCGAAGTACATCTGGTCCTTAGGCACCTCCAAATCGGCTTCCTCGGTCACGAGATGGTCGTCCATCCTCCAAATCTCTCTTCCACCATATTCGGCTGTGAGGTAGAGTTCTGCACGGGTTCCTGGGGTGACGACCCCCGTGCCAAGGAGATACTCCTCCCCAGAATCAAGGTCCAGATCCGTCGTGGCAGTTTCGATGACTTTGTCCCCCTCCAACATATCGACTCTCCAGACCGACATCGTGACCGGCTTTCTGAGGTATCCCCCCACGGCCTTGATCTTCACGAATCCCTCTATCGGTTGGTTGAGGTAGGCTTCGCTGATACTCTGACCCTCAAATTGCCAATAGGAGTCTGTCAACTCTGGCGATCCCTCGTGAGGAATCGGGGCAGGAAGCGACCCAGCCAGGTTTTCGACATCGGCAAAAGGTCCCCCACTCACTTCGTAGACGTAGCACCCATCATTCCAGACCACAGTCTCAACATCTGTGAAGTTCTTCCCGTAGATCGGCTGCCCGAACAGAGCCACCTGGAAGCGAATCTGGGACCGCCACCTGTAGCCATCCCTTCCGTTGACCTTGTAGGATTCCTTGGGGAAGAACTCCTGCTTGAAGAGCTCGTCGGACAGCGGCACGATGGATCGTGTTAACTGATTCAGCCCGAACCCCACAAGCTTGGTTACTGCCGAGGTTATGTTCATTTGGATCTCAACCTCGGTTGATAGTGCCCCCTCGACCAGGGCTTTCGCTGCCTGGATAGTCCCACAGTCGAACACGGTCTGCTCCACTGCCGCCGTCTGAAAGAGCAGGGTCCAATCCCCCGTCACGGCGAGATCCCTGGTGTGCCCGTCATAGCCCTGATAGCTGACAGAGCTATCCCTCGTGAGTGAATGTCCCGACAGGTAGCCCATGAGAGTCTCTTCGGGGCTCGGTATGTGGCTGCGGCAGTTGACCGTAATTCTCCCAACCTCGGTGCTGCCCTGGGCGACGATCACTGTGGATGTCTTGGTTTCGTGCGAGAAGCCGTCGGCACTCAGGGTGAGGCTTACCGTGCTGCTTCCCTGTCCTGGTACTACGACCGTGGTGTCGGAAAGGGAGAGGGTGAGCTCTTCAGGCGGGTTCTGTATCTGGAGTGATACGGTTTTGGCTTCTCTGTAGGTGTTCTCCAGCGTGAAGGAGGCCGTGTCGTCCCCCTCGATTGTGAAATGTGCCCAAGTGCTCGGGTAAAAGACATCGAGGTTGATGCTCGATGTCGACAGAGTGATCTCGCCTTTCTCCTGTTCCTCTTCTTGTTCCTTTTCCTGGTTGGGTTCTTTCTCCTGGCTCTGTGTGCATCCGGCCAGTAGCACAACGATGGCGATCAGAATGGCTGCAAGCAGGTATGTGTTGTTCTTGGTCGTGGCTCCCCCTCCTTGGGCTGTGTGTCCGATTGGGTTCTCGGAAGATAAAGACTTCGATTCGGCATTGCTGCTCTGTTCTCGTATTCGTTCTTCGTGCGTTATTCGATTCGTACCTAGGCGAATCCTAGGGGAAAAAGGGCATTCTGTATGTTCGCGAACAGTCACTATCTGCACGTTCGCTTCGTTTTCACCCGAACATTCGCGAATCCTCCGATAGGCAAGAATAGAACAAGACGAATGCCCGAATGAGTGAAACGATGCCTGGCGGCAGATCCATAGGGGGATCTGGCTCACAGTTTGAGGGGTAAGATCTTACACGACCAGAAGTGTTGCATATAGAAGAGCCTATACGATCTCAAGGGGTACTGGATGGCGGCCCGCCCAGAGTCAGTTCGGATAGAGATTTCCGTCCATTTCCCCTAGCTGATAATAAGCATTATACGACATGTCGCGTAGTTGACCTGCCTAGGGACGAGGAAAGAATTCAGGAACTGGCCGTGCACGGTCCGTATTCTCCCGGGCGAGCACAACCTTTATAGGGCAAAAGCCCCCCCGGCGCGGCGGGGGATCGACCCTGGAGTGGCGAGCGCTTGCTTATCATTGCCATGGGCTACTTGAGGGCGATTCTCCAGTTTCTGCATGGAGGGATTTCAATGCCATCGGGGATGAAGACTTTGGCCCCGACCATTCTGGTCGCGGCAATCCTCCTAGTATTGAGCCTGTACTTGGCCTACTCCGCGGGCTACTTCGGTACCTTGCCGGGGGAGAAGGGAATCTGGAAGTCGCTTTATGAGCGAGCGGATCTAGAAAAAAAAGACCTAGCGGCGAGCCTCGCGGCTGAGGAGGCCGAATCCGAGAAGCTCAGGAACGACTCCTCCAGTCTCAAGGCGTCGATCGAGGAATGGGAAGCAAAGTACTGGCAGGAGAGCAGCGCTCTCAACACCCTCCAGTCCCATAACCAGCAGCTGGAATCCCAGTACAATGATACCATCGTTGAACGGGATCATTTCGAGGCCCTCTATACCGATCAAGTCCGAGTCACGCAAACCGCCGAGGGCGAGAGGGATCGCCTCTCTGCTGACTTGGCCGCCGCTACTCGGGAGAGGGACAATTGGCGCTCTCTCTACGATTCTTCTCAGAGGAATCTCACGAGCTTTGCGTCTTTGTACAACCAGAAGCTGCAAGAACTCGCCTCGATGAAGGATAGCCGCGATGAATGGAAGGGCCTCTACGACAGCATGAAAGAGAGCCGCGATGAGTGGGAATCCTCCTACCTAGGTGTCAAGTCCCTCTATGACAACCTGACAACCGATTACGAAGAACTGGAGGCGGCACATTCAACCCTATCCACAGACTACGCCTCGCTTTCCAGCCAGTATGCCTATCTAAAGACCCAGAACTCCGCCCTGAATTCGGATCTAAATCGGATACGCGCGGATTACTCGGCCCTGAACTCCACCTACATTCTATTGCAGCACCAGTACAACCAACTCAATGCAACCTACGGTCAATACGCTGAGACATACTCCGATCTGAACTCTACCTACTGGGATCTGCTCGCCGACTACTCGGAGCTCAACACCAGTTACGGCAACCTGTACGGCCTCCACTTATCGCTCTTGAATGACTACAACGGCCTCCTATCCGACTACTCAGAGCTGGAGGCAGACTACGAGTCTCTGGAGGAGGAATACGAATCGCTAGACAAGTCTTGGGAGGATTATGTGGGATGGTACAGGATCAGGACCGGCCTGGGCGAAGACGCGAAAAGGATGATTACGCCACACGACCCCACTGTCTCATCGAAGTCCGCCCAAATTCTGGGATACTCGGCAAACGGACAACTTACATGGGCGGACATGAACTCTCTACATTCCTGGGTCGCGACCAACATCGCCTACAATTATGACACTGCAGTCTGGAATCCCTACTCGGGGACCGATAGGTTCGACTACTGGCAGTCGCCGAACAGGACGATAGGCGAGAGGCGGGGAGATTGCGAGGACAAGGCGAATCTGCTGCTCAGTCTCTTCCTCGCCGAGCAGGATGTGGGGTATGCATACGTCGCTGTGGTGGAGTTCAGTGACGGGACTGGTCATGCCGTCGTCTTCATCAACGTCGAAGGCGACCAGATGTTCATTTACGACCCAACATGGAACACTGCTTGGTTATGGGGACTTCTCACCAGTCCCGGATGGACATCGGATGGGTCTGGTTCAGAGCCAGCCAAGATTGCCGAATACGAGGCAAAGGCAGGGAGATCGATCAAACTCATCCATGCCGTCTTCAACGACAAGACCTACAAGTCCTTCAGCACGATGCAGGAATTCTATGACTGGTTCTAGCCAGATAGCCAAAGGCCGAGACTACACGAGGGTTGGCGAAACTGGCCGATATAGTTCGCGCCTAGGGGTCGCTATGGCGAGGCTGATTCCATGATGTTAGGGCAGTATCCACCAATAGTCAAGAGATGGAGCGGCTCTCCCAATTCAAGCCGGTTGGGCTATGGAAAGTTCAGAACGAAGCTTGGCTGAGCTATCCAGACGTTGTATGTGTATTTGCCTCCTCGGAGGGCCTCCCAGAAGGTAGGTTCCTTGAACTCGAACACGACTTCCTTCTCTTCGTGGGGTCCTATCGCGACAGTCTGTGTTCTCATCGGAGTCTGGTCGTCCCATTTGATCATCGCGGCTACCTTCACTGTGCCAGCGCCACCGTGATTGTATATTCTCCCAACGACGGTTATGCCATAGTCGAGACGTGACAGGCTCTCATAGGCATTTCGATGAACCACTTCTGCTCGCACCCATCCTGGGAGCGCTCCTGTCCAGAAGAGAAGAAAGGCTATCCCAGCAGCCACGAGAAGGATGACGAGAGCCACCTTCTTTTCTCTTTCAGCGAAACGGCGCTCAACAGCAATGTCGGGCGGCCTAGCACTTGCTTGCGTGGCTAGCTTCGCCCCGCAACCCGCACAGTAGTTCATATCGCTGCGGACTTCCCTTCCACAAGTCGGGCAGAACGGCACACCCTTCGCCACCAAGTCAAATGACCCAAAGTTGAAAGATACTTCGGTTGGAACTCCCAAGCTGCGACATAGCCTAGATTCCGAAGTTGGGGACATGGGTCAGGTACGACCTTCTCAAGTCCTCGCGGTCTATGTGATGATAGATATCCACCGTCTCCTGGCGGGTGTCTCCGCGGAGCTCCTTGACATACTCACGAGGCATCCCCGACCTCAATAGATGGGTCGTGAAGAAGTGCCGGAAGCAGTGAGGAGTCAGCCGCCTGGAGAGATCCCTTGTGGTAGGGTCGTGGAGGCCCAAGCGGGCAGCATACTTCGCGATTCTTCTCTCTATCGCCTCCATTCGGGGGGCAGTACCTAGGTAATCGGTGAAGAGGGCATCTTCACCGGGCTTGGCTTGCAAGTGCCTGACATCAAGCCATTCGGTCAAGCATCTTGCTGCTTCGTCATCTATGAAGATGGTCTGTTCGGCCCTCTTGCCCGTTGGCCTCAGCTCTATCGTCCCAGCGGCAATGTCGACATCCTGGACCCTGATGTTGATTAGCTCTCCTACCCTTATCCCGGTCTTTGCCAGCAAGGTCGCTATTGCCTTTACCTCTGGGTCTAGTATCGAGTTCACGAGCTGTGCCATCTGCTCAACGCTCAGTATCTGTCGGCGAGTCGCGATACCGTTCATCTTCTTCGTAATGTGGGATAGGTAGCGTCGCCTGAATCGAGGGAAGACATTGTTGTCGATAAGGCGCTCATATTCCAAGTAAGAGAAGAAGGAGGAGAGCGCGGTCGAGTAGTTCTTGATCGTCCCATTTGAGGATTGCCTGTCGCCTTGGAGGTGTGCGAGAAATCGCTTCAGGTCGTCTTCGGTGATATCCTGCGGTGACTTCCCAACGAATCTCAAGAACACCTCCAGCCGGGTTCTCTCGTTGCCGACGTACCTGTCTGCGAGTCCTCTAAGCTTCTCGTCCTGGATGAATCTGCTCAATATCTGTCTGGATTCCGGGGTCAACTCTGAGTTGGCGTCGTTCATCTGACCCACCTCCATCCGGCTGGGGAGTATTGGATCAAGCCCCATCTCTGGAGGGCTTTCAGCTGATTCGAGATCGCCTTGACTTCGTACGTTTGGCGTGGATCGATTCTGAGCTTGGTGAAGATATCTTCATCGGTGAGGGCCTTCTGCTTACCTGAGCCCTCCGCGTTCGACTTGAGCAGGTCGATGAGTTCCTTGTCGAAGCTGCGGGTTCCTTCCCGCTGGAGTTCCTGCCACGGTTCGGCTCGGCATTTCCTCAACTCTTGGTCTAGGTAGTCGACGAGTGCTTCTAGCCGGTGCTTATCCTGAGAGAGCTTCCTGATCTCTTGGTCCTGGTTGCGGATTCTCTCCTCTAATTGTCTGGTATCCGGCTGGTTGTCATCGTTCTTGGCGAAGAATCGTTGGACCGAGCCGACGATCAGTTCGGTGAGGGTCAGTGCTCTGCTTTTGGCTTCGGTTTCCCACGCCTGCTTCATGGTCGAGGAGGGGAGGTATAGGTTGATCCTCCTCGCGTTTCGGGGTTCGGACGATCTCTTGCTCATGCTGGAGAGGAGAGCGCGCTTCCTTTATAAATGTGAGCGTTCAAATGTTAAGCGTGCGGCTGAACTCCTCGAGGACCCTTGATGCTGCCATCAGGTTCGGGAGAGGGGCCCATCCGTAGGCTTGGATTATGACACCGTTGACATCCGTGTCCAAGCATACTGCCGTCGCCTCGGCGGATTGCTCGGGGTGGGGCACCCGGCTCCCGGGCTCCCAGAGCTGTAGACCGGCGTAGAGGGGCAAGCCCTGCCCCACCAGGGAACGGGCGCGCACCAGCTCCTTCTTGATCTGGGACGGCGGCAGACCGTTGAAGATGAGGCTCCTCAGGGGTCGGGATGTGTATCCGGCCAGTTTGAACCACGCTCCTAGGACGTCTTTATAGGAGGCGAAGTACCGGGGGGTCCTGGGGTGGGCTATTTCAAAGAGCTCCTCGGCGACGGATGAAGAATACCACCCCCATAATCGGTGATAGGTCATCGGCATCAGCCAGTCGGCGTAGGGTGCCAGCTTGCGATAGCTTTGGCAGACTGCCCATGATGATCTCGGCGACCAGATTGCGAGGCCAATCTGGAAATCGGGGTTGTTGGCCTTCACAAGTTGGTGCAGGGCGCTCAGGAGATCGCGCAGGCCGTCGGCCTTGAGGTCCAGCCATTCAAAGACAACGGGGTTTTCCTCCAGCCATCGAAAGATCCCTAGGCGGTCGGACTCGGCTAGTTCGTGGATCGCGTCCCTCTTCTTCTCTTCCTCGAAGAGCGTGTTCATGATGTCGGCATACCCTCCCCCCTCCACCGGTGGCAGCCCCACGATTCGGAGAAGCTCCTCGGTCGGTGCCCTGTTGATCTCCCTGACCTTGGAGCTGCAAAGGGATCTGGCTGCGGCGGGGATCTGCCGGACGGCCTTCATGAGTTCCGCTATGCTAATGCCCAGTGATCCCATCCTTTCTTTGCAGTGTTCGCAGAAGCACTCCATCCCTGTCTCCAGAGAAGCCATGTGGGTGTGGGGGTATTTCCACCAGAAGTTGTCCAGCAGGATGCCCTTCAGCGGGTACCGTGCCTGGATCTCGTTAACGGTTTCAAGGACCTGTATGACGGCATTCGGGTTGTGGGGGCAGATCCAGTTGCGGTCGGCCTTTCCCGAAATATCCACTGCGGCAAGTTCTCCGGCCTCGGCGACGAGCTGGCCGTTGTGGAGGGCCGTTAACCAGGCATAGCCCGCTATCCCGCATCCTGACAGCTGCTCGAGGGACTCCCGGAGACAGTCGAAGCCCATGAGATCGGCGTCAGATGAACGTTTCGGGATGGCAACCGAATTGGGGTAGAAGGACGGATCGATCTCGTAGTAGAACCGGCCTTCTTCCGATACGTACCTCTTTCTCTTGGGGTTGTGTGTGAGCCTGGCATCGACGGGCTGCGGGGGATGCTCCTCGGCTGAGGCGTTGACAGCGATGAACGCCGAGGAGATGCCCAGCCCCACAAGGCTCTCTGCAACCCCCAGAACGCCCTCGTCCTTGAGGTCCCAGGGGTGTATCAATATCCCCACGAAGGGCTTATCCAAGTCAGAAACCTCTGGAAACGTCCTTTTTTGGCTTTTAGAATCTTATTAATGTCTTGTTTCCTAATAGGGCTGATAATCGGCCTCTTTTTTGCCATCACAAAACATTTATATAGCTGCCAAAGGGATTGGCGCGCGTCCTTGTGCTGCCCGGATTTCGGGCGTCTTGCGAGGAGGGTCCTCTCGTGCGTAAGGGTTGCGCGCCTCTGCTGTGTCTCTTCGTGGTTCTTGGCAGCTTCATGCTTGGTAACAGCGTCTACGCGGTCGGTTATTACTATCCCACCCAATCCTTCGACTGCACCATATATGAGGGCGGAGGTACCATCTACGTTTCTCAGGCCATCACCATATACTGCTTCGAGGGGTTCGTTGAAAGGATCAACGTGACGCTGCCGTACGGATCCGAGGAGATGCCAAACGCCGATGAGACAACGGTGCGAACCACGGCTGCAAAGGACATCGACAAGAGGATCATCCAGACCGCCAACCAGACGATCATAGAGGTGACCCTGCCCGAGAAGATCTACACTGGGGACGATTTCGTCGTCATCATGAGGTACTACGTCTACGATCTTGCCGGCGATGAGGGCATATCGCGCGTGGGCGAGAGGACGCTGGGAGACAAGATCCTGGGAAGGACGGGCGAGAACACGGAAGTGGCATTCAGGACCCCCCATTTCGAGGCACCCGTGAACGAGCTGATCGTGAGGCTGTACCCGCCTCTGGGATACGTCCCGAAGGAATGGGACCCCGCATTGGACTCGGCCAAGTCATACGATCCCGCCACCGGCAGGGTGGCGATCCTGTGGCACATCACAAGGAACGTTCCGGATAAGGGACAGTTCAGAATCCTCTTCGGGAAGCCCGGGTGGGGCATCACCGCTTTCATAGTGATAGGGGCCCTTGTTGTCGTCTTCGTTTACCTGACCGTGGATATGATGAACAGGTTGAAGGAGAAGGCCGAAAGAGGAGAACTGTGGTAGGTGAAGGAGATATGCTGAGCGTTGTCACGCGGCTGTTACCGGCGATGAGGAAGCCGATCTTCCCGGGAACCAGGTTCCTGTGGATGGATCTGCTGCTGATGCTTGCCGTTGTGGGTCTTGCGCTGGTAGGGGTACTGATCTTCTGGTACGATGAGCGCAGGATGAAGCAGAGATACTACGAGCAGAAAGTAAGGGAAAGCCTGGAGGAAGAGTAGGAGGTCGGGATGAATGCCGTTGCCTCTGACACAAGGTGTCGCGGAGATCAAGGTTGCTTCGAAGTTGTTCTTCATGCTACTTCTGGCGTACGGGTTCTTCCACCTCTACCTCATACTCTGGGGCTATTTCTGGGGAGAATAGGAGGTCGATGACGTGGTCCTTACTCAGATGGTTACGGGCTTCAACACCCTTCTGATCATTATCTGGGTAATGGTCATCCTAGTCATAGGCTATCTGGCCTATGTCCGGGGCTGAAACTTCCGGCTGCGGAGTGGAGAGTCGGTGGTTCTAGAAAACCCGATGTTCCGGATAGCTTGGAAAAACTTCAGGAGAAGAAGAATCCGCTCCGTCATAACCATCCTGAGCATCACGCTTGCAATCGCCTGTTTCGTTGTCATAGTCTCGGTGGAGGACACGATAAGTGCCCAGATAGCGAGCTTCCACTCCGGTCGGCAACCCTATCCCTTCTTCTGCGACTTCCTGATAGTTGAGGCCAACCGCTGGGTCAGGGCCGGCATAAGGACCGGACGCGTCCCCCTGAGCCTTGTTCACGAGCTGAAGGCCAACGATTTGGTGGACGTCGTGGCGGTCCGGATCGGTACGCCCGATGAGAACGGCGAGCAGCTGCTTCTTCGAAGGCTCGTCGGCGACAAGTTCTCCGTGGTCCATCCCGGGATTCCCGGATATCCGGCCACGACGTATCCCGGTCTGATCAACCTCGTCGGCATAGACCCGCTGGCCGAGTCCAAGTTGCGTACGCCCAGGGTCAACCAGACCACGGGCCAGCCCTATTGGGAGAAGTGGGAGGATCTCAACCTCTCGGTTCTGCGCGGCAAAGATGCGACCCTTGAAACGGAAGGAGTCCTTGAGGAGAAGGAGAGCCATGGTTTCAACGGCGAACTCAGCTACATGGTTGTCCCCGGTGCCAGCCCAGGCACGTTCAACCTCAGGATCTACGGCGAGGGCGGCGAACCACTGAAGATAGCCGAGATCAACGAAGAGGGGTTCACCCAGATACCGGGGATCGTCTACAAGACCTACCGGACTTACATGCTGGAAGTGAAGGTGAAAAACTATGACGACCTCACCAAGGCCGTGGCGTTACAGTACCGTCTGTGGTACACCTACACCGAGGAGATAGGGGACAGGAAGAGGGAGATCGAGATCACAACCGGGGAGTACCTCGATCCTGAGACCTGGGCGATGGGAGGATACGAAGGCCGTCCTGTGTATCCTGCGATAGTAGGGGTGGAGAAGGCGTACGATCTGAAGATAGCGAAGGTCGGTCCGCAAGACGGCGACCTGATCTTTCTCCCAGCCGGGACGGAGGGTGCCAACGGCGATGCCGTGGGCGACGACTGCTATCTCCGGGTTGTGGGGATCTTTATATCATCGAGGAGGAAGGACAATGCGAACATCTACGTCCACTACCTCTCCGCCAAGGAGATCGTTCGCTGTCGCGAGGGGTTCGTCCAAGAGGCCAGTGTGACGGTGAAGTTCGAAGGCGATGACAACATCCAGAGGGTACAGAGAACCGCCGAGCTTGCGGAAGCTGTGGCAAGCCGGCGGGACATGAATACCCAGATCCCGAAGCTCGTCATAACCGAGGAAGGCGGGCCGAGCATAGTGGCCGAACAGGTCAAGACCAGCCAGCTCGCCCATCTGCAGTCGGTGCTGATCACCCTCGTTGTCGCGATCATCGTCGTGATGAACGCAACCGTTCTGTCCATATACGAGAGGGTCAGAGAGGTCGGCATAATGGGGGCAATGGGTTCGGAGGTGTGGCACATCATGGACATGTACGTCTTCGAACTCCTGATAATCGGCTTGTTGGGCGGCGTGGGAGGTTACCTGGTCGGGACGCTCATAGCGTTCCTGACCCACATGCTTCCCGGAGTCCCGGCGATAGCGCTCAAGGTGAACCCGCTCTGGATAATGGCGTCAGTATCCATGGGCACTCTGGTCAGCGTTGCCGCCGGGGTTTTCCCGGCAAGGCTCGCGGGAAGCCTTGACCCCATAAAAGCCATTGGGGGCGAATGGGCCATAAGCGCAGATGAGGGGAAGGTCTTCGGCACGATATCAAGGGTCGTTAGAAAGTCCTACTACTCAGCCATGGCCGCCAGAAACCTGGGAAAGCGGAAGCTGCGAAGCATGCTGACGTCGCTCGGCATAACGGTCGGCATCGGGATGCTCGTGAACCTGCTCGTCATATCGGCCTTCCAGAGGCAGCTCACGCCCGGATACAGCATCCAGGCTTACCAACTTCAGGTCGTAGTCTTCGCCATCGTGGTCGGCGCCCTCGGCATAACGAATGCGATGCTGACATCGGTTCTGGAGAGGACGAAGGAGATCGGAATCATGGTGGCGGTGGGTGCGACCCCGGGAGAGGTCATGAGGGTATTCCTCTCGGAAGCCGGGATCATCGGCGCTCTTGGCGGCCTGCTGGGCTGCTTGTTGGGGACCGTAACATCCTTGGCTTTCTACTTCGGCAGGACGGGGCTGCACTTGCCTGTCGCGACGCTCGCGGTTGGATGGATCGCGGGCATACTGCTGGCCGTGGCGGTCGCAATAGCAGCGGGCATCTATCCTTCAAGGCGCGCTGCCAAGATGGAGCCCGTGGAGGCGTTCACCTATGAGTGGTAAGGAAGAGAGATCAGAGGAAGTTGAGGAGAAGGGCGAGGAAAAGAAGCCCGTTAGACAGAAGGTCATTACTGCAGCCGAAGCAAAGGCTGGAACCGAGCAGTTTGTCATCGAGACCCAGGATGTCAGCAAGATCTTCGACATGGGGAGCAAGATCGAGGTCAGGGCTCTGGACGGCGTCAACGCCAGGATTGCCAAAGGAGATTTCGTTGCGTTCATGGGGCCTTCGGGCAGCGGCAAGACGACCTTTCTGAACGTCATCTCCGGCCTCGACAGGCCCACATCCGGGAAGGTCTTCATGTCGGGAAGAGAGATCACCAAGATGGACCAGGCCCACCTTTCCAAGCTTCGACAGCAGAACGTTGGTTTCATCTTCCAGATCTACAACCTGATCCCCGTCCTGACCGCCATCGAGAACGTGGAGCTCCCGATGGTCTTCGCCGGTATAGGGGAGGAGGAGAGGCGAGAAAGGGCCATGGACCTCCTCAAGAGGGTAGGCCTGGGCGATAGGGTCGACCACCGCCCGACCGAGTTGAGCGGGGGTGAACAACAGAGGGTGGCCATCGCTAGGGCTCTGGTCAATCGCCCGGATCTGGTGCTTGCAGACGAGCCGACCGGGAACTTGGACACCAAGACGGGCCTTGAAATCATCGATCTGATGAAGGAGCTGCAGAAGGAGGAGGGCACGACGGTGATCGTGGCCACGCACGATCCAAAGGTTGCCGACGTCGTCGATATCATCACCTATCTTCGAGACGGCAAGGTCATAGGTGAGTCGGTGCAGCGAGAGGACTTGGGCGAGGCGCAAGAGATCGGGATAGAGGCCAGCACCAAGATGACACAGGGGATACTCGACCAGATACATGATGACCTTCTCAATGCCGTTTATGCTAGGAAGGTGAAGGTGGGCGACAAGATCTCGCTGCTGGACGCAGAGTTCGAGATAGTCAGGACGGAGCCATCCGGCCTCGTGAGGGTGATGAGGGACACCAGGATGACGGTTGCCGAGTAGGTGCCTCCCGGGCGGCGAAAGCGCAGCTATTTCAGATACGAACTGCAAATCAGAGGTGATGTGAGATGGGTTTCGGAGGAGGTGGCTTCGGCGGGTTCGGCTTCGGCATGGGTGGCATGGCCGGAGGCGAGGGGGGCGAGGCAGGTCAAGGAGGGGAGGAAGGCGGACCGATGGGTCTTCTGGACACTACGATCCCGGGTCTTCTGCTCTTCCTCGGCATTGCGCTGGTTGGCACCGGGCTGTTCATGTTCAGCATGGTTAAGGTGTGGTCCCCCAGGATATGGCTCCCCATGCTCTTCGGGGTAGGCATAGCTCTTGGCGGTCAGGCCTTCAAGCTCAGGTCTCGAAAGATGGTCGGGAGCTTCGGCGCGGCCCAGATTTGCGAGGTGTGTCGTGTGGAATTCGCCCTGATGCAGTGCTTCGGATGCGGAAGGTGGTTCGGCATGGGCTGTGAGGGCAAGTTTCTGGATTCGCGCGGGGAGGTGCAGATCGACGATACCAGATGCATTGAGTGCACTACCTGTTCCATATGCGGCCAGCCGACCAAGGGCTTCCAGTGCCTGAAGTGTGCGAAGCGAGTCTGCACGGAGTGCCTTGACGAGTCCCAGCGGTACTGTCTGCAGTGCTCGGGAAAACTCAAGATAGCGAAGGGGGCGGAGGAAGTTCCGATCGAAGAGGTGGGGGCCAAAGGGTCGGATGCCAAGGTCGTCGTTCTCAAATCGCCCTTCAGTCTCCCTTCGGCCTTGGTCAGGAAGATAACCGATAAGGTCAAGGCCGACATTGTTGGAAAGGAGCTTGTTCTCGGTCAGGCCTATCCCTCCCTGGGCACCGAATTCCGCTTGGTGGGATCGTCTCCAGGGGGAAGGGTCCTCGTGCGGGAGGAAACCCGGGTAAGGATCGAGGACTAGAGTTACCCCTCCGGGGTGGATCGTTGAGCGGAATCAAGAGATGGGTAGAGACGCTTAGATACGTCCCGCCTTATTACAGGCTGTTCTTCCTCTACCTTCTGGTAATCATCCTCGTCATCCTCTACAGCGTCTTCAAGCCCGATATCCAAGGCCTCTTCTACGTGGTCGCGGTCGTGGTCTATTCCGGGATCATTCTTCCGTTCTTTCTCCAGAGCGTCGTCGGGAAGCTGTCCCAGCGGCTGGGGTGGTGGGTCGCGACCGGGCTTGTCTTGGTCGGTTTTTACGCCGTCATGAAGTTCCTGGTCTCCACCGACCTGCTCGACAGAGGCCTCATATACGATGTGAACATCTACGGCATCATCTGGACCGCTCTCATCGCCGGTGCCGGCGCAGCGAGCGTGGTTGCACAGCATGGTTTCTCGGGTCTTGCCGAGAATGTGCGGCGGGATGTGATGGAGATCTCCATCACCCGAAGAATGACCAAGGGCGAACCTCTTGTTCTGGATAGGAGGACCCTGGTCGTGCTCACGGTCCTAGTCGTCTTCACGGGCTTCATCTTCGTCTCCCGGATCTACCTGTACAACAGGCCGGACTCGGTCACCGCCTACTCCGTGCCGCTCCGCATATCCGAAGAGAATTCGAGCACCTTCTACATCTCCCTTGCCAACGAGGTCAACCGCGGGCTGACGAGCTACTCGGTGACCTACCACGGGTACTTCCGGTATCCCGCCTACTCCAACTATACTGGAAAGGACCTGCTCGAGCTTGCCAGATCGATTGATGTCATCCGGGAATCCCTGAATAGGGCCAAGGCGGCCCCCGCGGACATGATTTCGATGATACGCATCGGAGCCATGGCCACCAGCATCAAGGAGTTGAGGATAGATCTCTCCGAAGCGTTCCGCTATCTGGGGCTTTACAGCAATGAGACCGCTCATCTTCAGATCCCGAGCAAGTTCATCGTCCAGTGGGACACGAGAAGGAAGCGCTTCAGGGGAGTCTGGGTTGGTACCCCGGGAGTGCCCTTCATGAAGTGGGAGAGCGGGTCGACGAAGGATGGGCGAGGGTTGGTGGAGAGCGACGATCCCTATCTGGACGTGATCAGAGGAGGAATGATCGAACTGAAGGAGATCGCGGCTGGCGCCACGTACGGGTTTAATCTGACCGGGGTCTACTATCCTTGGCTTGGAGAGGAGTTCAGAGACATCGACAGATTCATGATAATGGGGGAGGCCAGCCTCGACGGGGGGAAGACCAGAACTTTCTCGCCCGTGGAGATATCAAGGAAGTCCCCGAAGTGATTCCAGGACTGGAGGCCCGCCCGCTGTGGCCTGATCCAGGTCAGTTTTATTAGGCCCGTGACCTTCCAACTTGAGCCGAGGTTGAAGGAGGACAGCCGAGCCATGCCACCTGCCCGCAGCAGCATAGCCGAGGCGGCGGTATCGCTTGTCGATAGAAACGAGTTCGTTCGGCTTGCTGAGATGTACATGGGCCAGGAGATATTCGTCTGGAATGCGAACATCAACGGCATATTCGTGCAGTTGAGGACTAACGATGCTCATCTTGACGACTTCTGGCGAGAGAACTGGTTTCCTGCGCCAGGCCTGGAACACGAGCACACCACGAGGCCTCACGGCGTGATCTTCGCCGTTACCGGGGTCCCCCAGACTGAACCGAAGGTCACCTATCACTCAGACACCAAGACGGCGGTCGTGATCAACAAGACCAACTACGACATCGTACGATCGCTCGCGCTAGGCATCGCCATGGATGTTGCGGAGGAGCAGAAAGAGATCCACTTCCTCAGGGGCGCCCTGATCGATGTGAACGGGGAGGGAGTAGTCATCACCGGGGACCCGAACGCAGGAAAAACGACCCAGACCTTTCTGCTCCTAGACTTGGACGGAGCAAGGATGCACTCCAACGACTGGATCTACGTGGAGAGGCTCGGAGGTGAGAGGGGCAGGATATCGACCTTGGTGTCTGAGAGGAAGTTTCTGGTGAAGAGCGATGTGGCGAGGATCAACCCTCGGATCAGACAGCTCTTCGCCAGATGCAAGACGGGCGACGGGCACTTCATTCTTGACCCCTGGTGGATTGGGGGTCAGGAGAAGTTCCTCGACACCACTAGGATCAAGGTGATCTTCATCCTTCAGAAGAGGCCAAACGAGGGCTGGATCTGCGCCCGGATTCCCCAGAAGGAGGCGATCGCGCTTCTGAGGAACGCCAAGGACCCGTTCTTCAATCCTCATTGGCTGGTCAGGACCGAGGACAGGATGGCTTTGCAGACCGCTTTTTGGCAGGACATATTACAGTTTGCGGCCTGCTACAGGGTAAACACGGAGGCTCCCGCCCTGGATGTGCAGAAGAGGATTCGGGAGATAATCCGGTCCAAGGAATACCTCATCCAAGTCCGGGAAAAGGAGGAAGTCCCCCCAGTGGGGGAGATAGTGCGCCCCGAGAATCTCCAGGCGATCGTCAAGAGCATGGCTCGGCTTTTTGATAGCAAGAACGTGGTCCACCCGGATGCCCAGCAGTTGAAGGCGATGGCCGTCGAACACGGCACCCCGACCAGATTCGGCAATTACGACTTCGTCTCGACGGTGAAGAACCGTAGCGCTGCGCTGACGGTGGTGATAGGTAGCCCGAGGGTCATGGACACCAAGTTGAATGAGAGGAAGAAGCAGATCCTGCGCAACCTTCCGGGGACCCTCAAAGATGTCCACGAGTACGTCCAGAAAGCGCCTTTCGTCTGCGTCCAACGCACGATGGGGGGCAACGACGAGTTCTCTCCCAGATGCCGCCTCTTCGTGTCCGCCCACCGGAAGGAGATGATACGTCTTGCCTACATGGTTGGGCAGACTCTACTTGACGACAAGGCGAATGCCGAGCCCCTCCTGCAGCTGCTTCACATACCTGAATGGCAGGAGAAGGATAGACAGATACTGGTCTTCCCCGAGATGGGGATCACCTACGTGCTGGGCTCTGACTACTACGGGGAGGACAAGAAGGGCTTTCTAAGGATGGCGATGTGGGAGGCCAAGCAGCGAGGCATGCTGGGCTTGCATGCTGGGTCCAAGATCATCAGGGCGAGAGACAAGACCAGCGGAAAGATCAGGAAATACAGCATGCTGATCTTCGGTCTCACCGCCACGGGCAAGACAACACATACGTGCCACGACCACGGCCTGAACCGGCCCGGCGAGGGCATCGAGATAGTGCAGGACGACGTGGTCTTTCTGAAGCCCGACGGGTCGGCATATGGTAGCGAGAAGGGCTTCTACCTCAAGACCGAGGGGGTCGACCCCCGGATCATGCCGCTGATATACAAGGCGGTCACAAAGCCCGATGCCATCTTCGAAAACGTTCTGGTCGACTACCGCGGAAACGTCTCCTTCGGGGACAAGACCCTGACGGGAAACGGCAGGGGCATAATGCAGCGCGCCGACTTCGATGAGCACTGCAGTCTGAGCCTCAACATTCCTCCAATTTCTGAGATGGATGGCATGATCGTCCTCTTCATCACCCGGAGGAACACGGTCGTGCCCCCCGTGTCGAAGCTGAGCCCTGAGCAGGCGGCGGCCGCTTTCATGCTCGGAGAATCCATCGAGACCTCTGGAAGTGACCCTGCCCGGGCGGGTGAGTCCGTCAGAGAGGTCGGGATGAACCCGTTCATCGTGGGGGACTTTGCCGAGGAGGGTAACTTCATATACGAGTTTGCCTCAAGACACAAGGACAAAGCTCAGTTCTACCTCTTCAACACCGGTGGGGTGGGCGAGGTGGCGGAGAGGACCCCTGACGGGGAGAGGGTGGTCAGGCAGAAGTTCGAGAAGATCGGTATTCTCGAGTCCGCCGCCATCATCGGGGCAATAGCGCGCGGCGAGCTGAAGTGGAAGAAGGCCGATTACTTCGATGTCCTAGTTCCTGAGGAGGTGCTCGGTATGGACATCTCCAGGTACGATCTATCCAGGTTCTATTCCAAGGAGCTTGCCGACGCATATGTCAAGGAGCTTGTCGAGGAAAGGGTTCAGTGGCTCTCCTCTTTCAAGGGGCTCAACCCCGCGATCCTGCAGTCCCTCACGCGCTGACCTAGGTCCAACTCTCCAGCGAGGACTGCCTGCCCCTTGTGCCTGCTCGGATCATGCGATCTATGGTGGAGCGGACGCTCTTCTCACGAAATCCCCTCTCCCCACAGAGCATCTTGACGATCCCCTCGGGATCGAACTCGCCGCTAGTCATCGCGTATCCCCTGTCGATCATGGGTTTGAGAAAGGCCGTCCGGATCTCGTTCACATTGTCGGGTAGGCGCAGGGCGATTTCGGGGGGCATCTCCTCCAGGGCGCCATGCCTTCGCACCAAGCTTAGCGCCGTTCTTGGGCCGATGCCTCTCAGGCCCCGGTTGTAGTCGGTTCCCATCAGGATCGCCATGTCTATGAGCTGGGAATGGGTGATGCCCAGACTTTGGAGGAGGCCTTTCAGCTCGATGACCTCAGGCCTGCTGGGAAGACCCACCCCACGGTAGACGCCTGCAATCGAGACGTACCTAGCCATCCTTGTTGCTCCGAACAGCAGGCAATCGAAGTCGCGGCTGTTGACGGCCCATGCCCTGCCCTTCTTGACGATGTAGGAAGCCTGTGCCTCGGCCTCCCCGGGGGCCTGCACGATCGGAATGCCGAGGAGGCCGATCAAGCGCTTGGAATCGTTGATGATGTCGGAATCGATCATGCCAGTGGTGACGGCCTTTGAGAAGGCTCTCCTGAGGTCACCGCGATCCAGGGCCTGTCGCCATTCCACCAGAGCCCTCTCGAATCGTGCTCTCCGCTTCTCACGCTCCTCGTCCGTTAGCCAGGAGAACTTGATCGGGGGTCTCTTGCCGTCGAAGACGAATACTAGCTCTATTCCGTGGCGGTAGATGAGCCTTGTTGATCTGTAGAACAAACCGGCAAGTGCCGATGTGATGTGGCCCTCCGCGTCCATAAGGGGGACGCCGGTGGGGTATCTGACCAATGCCAAGAACTGGTGGATGATGCTGCTCGCGTCCACGGCCAAGGTTCTGCCCCGCAGGTGGTCGAGGCCAACCTCCTCCCTGACCACCAGAGACCCCAGATCGACGCCCATTCTGGATGAGGGTGGGAGCGCCGAAAGCTTATATGTTACGCGATGATGAGGAGTCCCGGTATCTGCCAAGATGCCTCGTCGCACTGGCCATTGCAAGGAGATTCTGGGGCCGCGTGCCTCTGTAGATCGTGTTGCTTGAGCTGAGGATGTAGCCGCCCCCCGTTGCGCCCTGATGGATGCAGCGCGACACCTCCCTTGTCACGTCCTGGACGGAACCGAAGTGCATCACGGGCCCGCAATCCACATTGCCCATGAGGGCGATGCGGTCTCCAAGCCTCGCCTTGACATCCTCGAGCATCATGCCCGCCTCGGTCTGTATCGGGTTCAGAACCTCCGGGCCAGCGTCGAGTATCAGATCCATTATGGGCCATATCATGCCGTCGGTGTGCTTGATGAAGGGGGCTCCCCTCCGATGGACGGCTCGGATCAGTTTTCGGAGATAGGGGTAGACGAAGGCCTTGAACTGTTTCGGGCTCATGAATGGCCCGTTGGCGAAGGCATAGTCATCCCCGGTGAGTATCCCGGCCGCGCCCTCATCGAGGAGGATATTGGCCATCTCTACGTTGAAGTCCGTAGTGATCCTCGCCAGCCTCCTTGCTAGCTTGGGGCGTCTGTGGTAGTCGGAGATGAGCCTAGGGATGCCTCCGCGCATGATCCACGGCAACTCGAAGGCGTCATGAATGAGGGCAAAGACCGGGCAGTCCGCGCCTAGGGATCGGATGGCCTCCCGAACCGGGTTTACGCGTCCTTCCTTCTCCGGATCCGGCAGCGGGAAGTCATCGAGGTCTTCCTCCGATCTTATGACTCCATCGATGGGTGCGTCCATCTGGGCGGTTCGTCTTCGGATCTCGCCCCACTCCCCCTGGTATGTATCCCGATCGATCCATCTGGGCTCCCAGACAGGGTCGGGACGGCCGAGAATACTCTGTCCGTGGCCCAGCAGTCGGTGTCTCGCCACGACCATGTCGAAGCCCAAGTCGGCCAAGGCTCTTGCTCGATCCGCCTCCGAGCAGAGCTTTCGCCCGATCGCTTGCTGGAGGACATCGAGGTCGACATCCACATCGGATAGGGGAACGCGATCGGGTTCATCGAGAGAGATGGCGTCGAAGAATCTTCTATAGCTGGAGGTCAAGCCTTACTTCCCCGGTTCATGCCAGATCCCGCAGGTGGGGCATGGCCTCCCTGCCGAAGCAATCAAGGAAGTTCTCCTCATCCGGGCTGCAGCTGTGTATCTGGATCCAGTTGTAGCCCGCCTCGATGTAGGTCTCAACCTTCCTGACTATCTCCTCGATATCGGTGGTTACGAACCACAGATCCTTAACCCTCTCGTCTGTCACCTGCGCATCGGCCACTCTCTCCAGCTCCCTCGGATCCGAGGAGAGGCCTATGTGGCCATGGATGCCGGTCGTCCTCCAGAAGCGACACTGCCGTAGTGCCTTGTCGTAGTCCTCGTCGAGGGCAACCTTCAGCTCCACCATCTTGATGAGCTTCTCAGGATCCTTGCCTGCCTCCGCAGCCCCCTTGGCGAGGTTCGGGAGAACGATCGACTTGAAGTCGGGTATGGAGGCCACGGTCAGGATTCCGTCGCCAAGCCTGCCGGCAGTCTGACACATCTTCTCACCGCTCGCTGCGACGATGAGTGGGATGGGTACGGCCGGTACGTCGTAGAGGCGGGCGTCTCGCAGCCTGTAGTAGTCCCCGTCGAAATCGACGAACTCGCCCGTCCACAGCTTGCGTATCAGTATCACCGCCTCCTCCAGCATGGCCTTTCGCGTCTTGAAGTCGGGCCAGTCGAAGCCCAGGGGGTACTCGTTGAGCTTCTCACCCGTCCCAACGCTAAGAAAGACCCTTCCGGGGTACATGGCGCCCATGCTTGCGAAGGCTTGGGCCACGATTGCGGGGTTGTACCTCATTGTCGGCGTCGTGCATGCAGTACCGACCATGGTTCTGCGAGTGACCGCCAGCAGGGAGGAAAGCCATATCCAGGGGAAGGTAGCATGTGCCCCCTTGTGTGTCCAGGGATGGAAATGGTCGCTCACCGCCGTAGTTTCGAAGCCGATCTCCTCCGCCCGGGTGGCGAGCTGGACGAGATGTACCGGATTCCTGAAGCCCTCAAGGGGAACCCAGTAGCCGATCTTGAAGACCATGCGCAACGCCTGCCTTGGAAGTTCTTATAAATGGATTCAGGGCTGCGCCCCCCGGCAGGGATGCACGAGAACTCTAGGATGGGGCAAGCAAAGCCAGGTCCCTTCTTGGCAGCCGGATCGTCCAAAGGGTTCCCTCAGGTCTCAACGCCGCCCCGCCGACTCTGGGTGAAAGCTCGGCAAAGTGTCCCAGCTTGACCTCCACCGCCTGATCGCCGAAGTTCTCCACGGCGATGATCTCCGGTTGGTCCCCCGTCTTGCCGCAATACAGATACACTCCGACTCTCGAAGGTGCTCTGAAGGTCAAGCCAAGGGGAACAAGCACAAGCTCCCTCAGTCTGTCCAAGTATCCCTGAGGCAGATGGATGAGGGAGACCGGCTCGGCTGCGGTGACCTTGGCTGGGCCATGATATGGCATGTAGCGGAAGGTGTCCATGCAGGCCGCGAGGTAGGTGGTCCCGGCGACCTCGTTGACCGTTAGGATAGGGTAGCTGCGCCTCTCCAACATCTCGGCCACCACACGTGCCCGTGAGGGTTGTAGATAGGACCTGAGTAGCACACGGTTCTCAGCCAGATGCTCAGAGCCCTCCACGGCGAAACGGTATCCGAAGAGGTTCCTCCTTGCGATGGGCTCCCTCCCGAGCCCGAAGAGATCGCCGGGCAGCGAGCTGCTCTCCAGCCCTTCTAGGAAGCCGCTCGTTGCCAGAACCGTGCTGCCGGCTGGCAGATTCTGGACCCGTTCCTCGATGAGGGGATCGTGCAGGGCGTGGGCCGAGAGGAGGACCGCCTTTCCTCGCGGAGGATCTGCGGTCACCAACACTGGGAGACCCATCACACCGAGGTAGTCGAAGAGGAAGGATTCAGCCGCGGGGTCGCTGTCCTGCGGCTTGTATGCCTCGATGCCTATGGGTCTTCGCCCTTTCAGGGCCTCGCAGAGGCCCTCAAGGAAGCTTCTCCTCCCAATCAGGGCCTCGGTGTTTGGATCCCGCGTGTCGTACCGGACGGGATCGTAGCAGAAGAGCACGAGCTCGGGCGCCCCCGCCAGAATGCTTTGGTACGCCTGTTCCAGGTAGATCTCCGGATAGCAGTTATAGTAGTCAAACCATGCACCGGAAACCTTCGTGCCCCCCACCGAAGCCAAGTAGGAGTAGTTCGCGAACGGCTCGTACTGGTGAACGAACTCGATCCTGGGATCGCGTATCTCGGTTCCCACCCATACCGCGTCGAATGCCTTGATTTGTCGCCCCACGTCGTACCCGAAGACATGGAATCTATCGTACCACTGGGGGTACTTGATGATCAGTCGGATGGATGGGTTCACCTTCTTGGCCGGATCTATCAGGCACGATGCCGAGAAATCCACCATCAGGTCCCGGTAGAAGGCTCGCCAGTCCCTCCTGCCCTTCTGTCGCCTGCACCCGCCGCACCGGCAGGCGGTACAGAGGAAGTCATCCACTATGATCTCATCGAAGATGCTTGCTGCCATCACCATGGCTTCTCGCAGATTGTGCCGCGACTTGGGCGAGGTGTAGCAGATCCAGCTCCAACCCATGGTGGCTTCCTTCGTGAAGTTGCCTCCATGCGTGGTCGCGATGCCTCCGGAGACCTCGAAGCCGGCCCGTTCAAGGGCCCCCTTCACCCTCCTCAGGACCGGTTCCTCGACGAGGAATCCGCTGCGATAGAACTCCTCGTAGACCTTTGTTATCCCAAGATTCCTGAACTGGCTGATCGCTCTTCGTCTTTCCCTCTCGTTGGATAGGAATCGGCTAACGGCGTGCGCGGTTACATAGGCGGAGAGGCTCAGGCAGCTCCTCTTGAGTTCCGACATGCAGGTCGCCGGGAAAACTCGTATGCGGGGCGTTCATAACTGCTTGGGCGCCGGGCTGCCGTCGGTGGGCAGGTTGCTCCGCGACCTCTGGGCCGCGTGACCACTCACAACCCAGCATCCGAAAACTAGGTCCGAACATGCGTCAATCTTCACGGAACGAATTTCGCGAAGTAGAGAATCAGAACCAGGCTCAGGATGGCTATGCCGAAGGAGACCAGGGCCAATACGACTCCGACGCTGCCGAAGACCTGGAGCATCAGGGCTGCACCTCTCCGCCATCCATCCCAGAATCCTTAAAAATGTATTTACACGGATGCCCGACGGTCGGAACCCGGGGAAAAGCAATATCCGAGGGAGTTGTTTCCTTATCGACATGCATTTCCTGATGTTCAGCAAGAAACTGGGCGATCTAAGCGTGGACGACGTGGGAAAGGTGATCCGCGGCTTGGGGTTGGACGGAGTTGACCTGACCGTGCGACCGTCCGGCCACGTGCTTCCTCACGAGGTCAGCAGCAGATTGCCCCGGGCAGTGGACGTGTTGAGATCCCACGACCTAGTGGTTCCGTTGATCACCACCGCCGTGACGGGAGTGGACGAGCCTCACGCAGCCGAGATCTTCGCAACCGCGGCTGAGTGCGGGGTTCAGTACGTCAAGCTGGGCTACTGGGGCTATGAAGGCTTTGGCAGCCTTCGGCGGCAGCTGGAGGAGGCACGATCCAGACTGTCAGGGATCGCGGATCTGGCCAAGGACCACGGGATCACGGCCGTCGTGCACATCCATTCCGGGGATTACTTGAGCGGCACACCCGGCCTGGTTCAGAGGATTCTGGACGGCTTCGACCCCGGATGCGTGGCGGCATACATAGATCCGGGGCACATGGTGGTAGAGGGGGGCAGGTCGGGTTGGAAACTGGGAATGGACCTCTTGGCGGATTTGACCAGGGTCGTTGCGGTGAAGGACTTCGGGTGGGAGCAAGACCGAAGTGTCGCGAAGAAGTGGGTTCTCAAGCACATGCCCCTCAGCGCGGGGATGGTCCCTTGGACCGAGGTCTTCCGCTACCTGAAGAGGATGGCTTTCGATGGTCCCGTCAGCCTCCACAGCGAATACGAAGGTCTTTCAACAAGCGAAGTGGTTGCCCAGACAGCCCGGGACTTCGAATTCATCAAGGGCGTACTTCAGGGCATCTAGACGGTTGGGGGGCTGCCACGCTGCACGAAGGTTGGATCAGCAGGGCAACCATAGTCAGGTTAACGCTGATCCAGTCCGCCGTCTTCGTGGCGGTGGCTCTTGGATACGCCGCCATCCTCTCCGATCCCAGGGTGATCGGCCTACTCCTCGAGGGGTCGGGAAAGGCCGTGGCGCTCGGGACCGGCCTGTTCCTGGCGGCCGTTCCACTTCTCTCCCTTCCCAGGATATTCAAGGTGCGCAATGAACTGGAGGAGATCCTCGCCGCAACGCTGAGCACCAGGGACATTCTCGCCCTGAACGCCATCGTTAGCATGAGCGAGGAGCTTCTTTTTAGAGGAGTCCTGCTCAGGCTCATCGGCGTCGTCCCCTCCTCGGTGGTCTTTGGGGCGATCCACTACGTTGGTTACCGATCCCTGACGGAGGTCGTCTACGCTCTCTGTACCGGATTGGTTCTGGGCTACCTGTACAAGCACTTCTTCCCGAACATCCTTTTTCCCATCACCTTCCATTTTCTGGCAAATGCGTTCTCGCTGCTCCTGACAAAGAGGCAATCGTTATGGTCAAGAAACGGTTTCAAAAGGAGTGAATGACCTAAACCAAGCCCGATCAGGTAATCCGAAATATATTTTAAGAAAGGTCGGACCAGATCGTCTGCGGTGGTATGGTGAGACAAGCCGTGGAAGGCCGCATGCTTCGCGTCGTCGCTCTAGTCATTCTGTTCTGCTTCATGGCTACGGTTGTGCCCGTATGGGCCAACTCCGACAAAGGTGGTCTGATGCACATTCTTACCTGGATCTGGACCATACTGCTGGCCCTTGCCACCTTCGGCTTCCTTGCAGTTTCGGGCTTCTTTGCGTTTCTATGTATATACGCCAGAAATGCCAAGTACTCGGTTCTCTCCATAATCGCGACGGCCGTGTTCGTATTCCTGTTCTATATGGTGCTCTTCCAGAACAAGATGAGGACCTTCCAGGGGTTGAACTGGTATCCTCTGGTGACGCCTTTCCTGGTCGAAGTGGCCATCGTGGCGGCGATCTTCATCTATCTCTGGAAGCTGTAGTCCGGCAGCCTTTTTTGGGCCCTTTCGTTCTCTATCCTGCCGATTGTGCACCAGGTCTTCCTGGCGAAGGGCGGGAAGGTACCCGTTCTGTCATACCATGACTCTAGGAACGCGATCGTCCTCCTGTCCGAGCAATACCCGCTTCCCAGCTCGCCGAACGAGTCGCACAGGTCCCGAATCCTGCGATCTCGAACGACCTTGGCAACGATGCTCGCAGCTGACACCACGGGGTAGTTCTTGTCGGCGAAGTGCTCGCAGATGGGCCGTGGTGCCGACCGACCCAGATACCGAGTCATTCTCGCCTGGAAAGTCGCCGGGATCACGTCGGAGCAGTCGACGATGGCCTCCTCTGGGTGGGCCTCATTGATAATCTCCGAGAAGACCTTCGCCTCCAACTCATTCAGGCTGCCACCTCGGCCCCTCCATGCATCGACATCATCGGCGGTGACGATCCTGACCATGACCGAAAGCGCCCGCCTCTGGATGATCGGAAACAGGGCCTCCCTCTTCCTTCTTGAGAGTTCCTTGCTATCCTTCACTCCTTCGCGTGCAAGGACCGCTTGGGTTCTGCGAGAGGTGAGCAGCACACCGGCTATCACCATGTCACCGATGACCGGTCCCCTTCCGCTCTCGTCGATCCCAAGAAGCATGCCGCCCATCCTGTTCTTGGCGCTGCTGTGCTGTTCAAATATCTGTTGCGTCCGGTTTCGTTGGTGAGATCAAATAAGGGGCGGGGCGTTGGGCCGTATCAATGCAGAAGAACATCCTCTTGACCGGCCCACCTGGTTGCGGCAAGACAACCGTTCTGTTGAGCCTCTGGCGAATGCTGAAGGAGAGGGGCTACACGGTTGGCGGCATCATCTGCCCCGAAATCAGGAAGGACGGCGTGAGGCAGGGGTTCGAGATAGTCGATCTCCTGGGCAGAAGGGGAACGCTCGCCCATGTGTCCCTCTACTCACCGGCTGTCCCCACGATCTCCAGATACGGCGTCAACACGAGAGACTTGGATGCGATATCCCGTGAAGCGCTTGAGAGAAGGGCCGAGGCCTTCATCGTGGATGAGATAGGACCCATGGAGCTGAGGAGCAGGGTTTTCGTCTCAGGCGTCCAGAGGGTCCTGGATTCGGCTGCCCCGGTAGCGGCGGCCGTTCACTACAGGGCGGGCGGGGAGTTCGTGTCGTCAGTGAGGATGCGTCCCGATGCAACGACCACACTAGTCACTCCCGGCAACAGGGACCGGCTCCCTGGATTGATATGCGATGCCGTGATCCGGGTCATCCTTGCACGGCCCCGGCGCTAACAGGAAAGAGTTATATCACGTTTCCGAACTATTCGATTCCGAACTATGCTAGACAGAGGGCGTGAACGCCCGCGGAGCCGCTGCTGATTGTTTCACCACCATGGAGGCCTGGAGGGCCCCGGTACAGAGTACTTGGACGTCAGGGGAGGAGGCAAGGTATTTCGCCGACTCATGACCTACTGGCTGAAACACTGGAGGTATTCCCTGATCGTTCTTGTTTGCCTCACGGTCGTGGGGATTCTGCATGCCTACCCTGCCCTCTTCGTTCGGCGGATAGTTGATGTGGCCATTCCTTCGAAAAATGGGAGAATGCTTCTCATCCTCTCCTTATCGGTGGTCGGCGTCACCGCGCTCTCCGGCATCTTCAGCTTCTTCCAGAGGTATCTGGGCGAGATCGTGGCCCAGCGGGTGATCTACCGACTGAGGAAGGAGATGTACGAGAGCCTACAGGCCCAGTCGTTCTCTTTCTTCGACCGCACCCAGACGGGGCAGCTGATGTCGAGGACGACGATGGATGTCGATATGGTTCGACGGTTTCTGAGCTTCGGCTTTCGCATGATATCCGGTTCGTTGATCAACTTCACAGTTGTGCTGGTGGTGTGCATCACCGTCCTGGACGCCCCCGGGTTGACGCTTCTTGCCTTCTGTGCGGGCCCCTTGATCGTATGGGCGATGGCCCGCTTCTCGAGGCTGATGAGGGAGCCCCTCTACAGGAGCCGAGATGCATTTGGCTCTCTGAACTCCATCCTCCAGGAAAACTTGGCGGGCGCCCAGGTCGTTGCAGCCTATGGCCAGCACGGACACGAAATGGACAAGTTTCGAGCCTCCAACGAGCGGTACTTCGACCTCTCAATCCTTCTGACGCGCATACGGGCAGTCTATTCGCCGATCACCTCCGTCCTCTCGGACTTCAGCATGATCGCCATACTCCTCTACGGGGGGTACAGAGTCGCCTCGGGATCACTTGCTCTAGGCACGCTGATCGCCTTCACCGTATACGTGGTTAGGCTGACCGGGCCGCTGAGGATGTTGGGCAACATGACGAGGATCTATCAGGATGCGATCGCAGGCGGCAGGAGGGTCTTCGAGATAATAGACCAGAAGCCGGAGTTGGTCGAAAAGCCCGGAGCCGTTGAGTTAAGGGAGGTCAGAGGCAGTGTGGCCTTCGAAGATGTGTCCTTCAGCTACGGAGAGGGGCCGCCGAGCCTCGAAGGGGTGTCCTTCCGGGCCGAACCCGGGGAGACCGTCGTCCTTCTGGGTGCCACGGGCTCGGGCAAGAGCACCGTGGTGAACCTCATTCCCAGGTTCTACGATCCGACCTCGGGCAGCGTGAAGATCGACGGCCATGATCTCCGGGACGTCACGGTGAAGTCCCTAAGGAAGCAGATAGGCATCGTGCCCCAGGAGACGTTTCTGTTCTCGACTACGATCAAGGAGAACATTGCATATGGCCGGCCGGAGGCCAGCATGGACGAGGTCGTTCGTTGCGCCCGGCTTGCTGAAGCCGATGAGTTCATTCGAAGGTTGCCCAAGGGCTATGACACCGTTGTCGGAGAGAGGGGAGTCACACTGTCGGGGGGTGAGAAGCAGAGGGTGGCCATTGCCAGGGCCCTGTTGATGGATCCTCGGATCCTCATACTGGACGACTCGACATCGAGCGTGGACACCGAGACCGAGCACGAGATCCAGAAGGCCTTGGACACCCTGCTCAGAGACCGGACGACCTTCATCATCACCCAACGCCTTTCCATGATGAGGAAGGGCACCAAGATCATTGTGCTGGACCAGGGCAGGGTCGTCGAACAGGGAGCGCATGAGGAGCTGCTCGGGTCAAAGGGCGTCTACTACAGGATATACCAGGCCCAGGCTGGAGGGGACCTGCTGGAAGCAGGCTGGAGGGGGGCCTGATGGGCTACAAGTTCCATTTCGATCACGGGCTCGAGGACGAGGAATACGATAGGACCATGTCAGACAGGGCACTCTTGGCTAGGCTCGCATCCTTCATACTGGTCTACAGGCGCAGATTCGTCATATGTTTTGCCCTGGTGCTGGGTGGGGCGGTCCTGGGGGTCATTCAGCCGATGCTTCTCAGAACGGCGATCGACAGCTATATGATGCCTGCAAGCCAGGGAAAGATCGCCGTCAATGCGGCCTTCCAAGGCCTGGTCTTGATCGCGTCTGCCTATCTGGCCATAGCGGTCGTGTCGTATTTCGGGGACGTGGGGCGCGTGTATCTCTTGAACTGGATCGGTTCAAGCCTGATGAGGGACATAAGGAACAGCATGTTCGGCCATCTTCAGCGGATGTCCAAGTCCTTCTTTGACAAGTCCGAAGTCGGGAGGCTCATGTCCAAGGTTACGTCGGATGTCGAGACGATCTACGAGGTGCTGGCAACCGGTCTTCTGAACGTCTTCAGCGATTTCATCAAACTCGGCTTGATAATATCCGTCATGCTCATAGTCAACGTCAGACTGACCATCTACGCACTCCTGACAGTCCCGATGCTTCTTGGCATGGCCGTCCTGTTCAGAGGGATGGCCCGCAGGGCGTACAGGCGGACTAGGCAGAAGATCGCGGGCGTGATGGCCAATCTGCAGGAAAGCATATCCGGAGTGAAGGTCGCTCAGAGTTTCAGCAGGGAGGAGAGAAACGCCCAGCGTTTCGATCAAGCCAACGTCGAGAATCTGCAGGCCAACCTCTATGCAGCACAGGTGCATTCAGTCTTCTTCCCGGCAGTCGAGCTGCTGGGAGCCATCGGCCTCACCATCGTCTACTTCTTCGGGGGTCAATCGGTCATAGGAGGTGCGATAAGCCTCGGTACTCTCATCCTCTTCCAGGCATACGTCATGCAGTTTTTCGGGCCCATCATGGATCTCACACAGTTCTACAACAGCTTGCAGTCGGCCTTCGCCGCCGCTGAGAGAATCTTCGGCGTTCTGGACACCCCTTCCGAGGTCGTGGATCAACCGGGTGCGGTGGACATGGGCCGGGTGAGAGGCATCGTCGATTTCAGGGACGTGACCTTCGAATACGTTCCCGGCCATCCCGTTCTCGGCGATCTTAACATGCATGTGGATGCGGGGGAGAGGCTGGCCATCGTTGGGCCAACCGGGGCGGGCAAGAGCACGATCATGAACCTCCTCCTGCGATACTATGATGTCACCAGAGGATCCATCTGCATCGACGGGACGGACATCAGGTGCATCACCCTTGATTCCCTCAGGCGGAACATGGCCATCGTTCTTCAGGACACGATCCTCTTCTCGGGAACCATCAAGGACAACATCCGCTACGGGAAGCCGGATGCCTCCGACGAGGAGGTCCAGGCAGCTGCTCGGGCCGTGGGGGCTGCTGAATTCATCTCGAGGTTGCCGCAGGGATATGACACGGCTGTGAGGGAACGTGGAGGTAACCTCTCGGTGGGACAGCGACAGCTGATAGCTTTCGCCAGGGCCCTTCTCGTCGATCCCCCGATCCTCCTGCTCGATGAAGCGACCTCGAGCGTGGACCCGTATACCGAGTTGCTGATACAGAACGCCCTGGAGCAGCTGCTGCGAAACAGGACGTCCGTTGTGATAGCTCACAGGCTGTCCACGGTCAGGAACTCCGACAGAATCGTGGTTCTAGACGATGGCAGGATCGTGGAGGAGGGTCGTCACCAGCAGCTCATGGCGAAGGGAGGACTGTACCGAAATCTGTGCGAGATGCAGTTCATGACGGGAAAGGACGAGCCGCCCTAGATTAGAAGCCTTTGTTCGTTTATGGTGGGAAATCCGCCGAGCTGGAAGGCCAGGAACTTCTCGGGAACGGGATCCCCGTGGAGGGTGTACACCACTCTTGGCTGAAGGGCCTCCACAAACTCCTTGGACTCAGGGAAGCTAGAGTGGGCCGAAAGATCCACCTCTTCGATGTTGAGTGGGGTCTCATCGTACTTCCTCTCAACCTTGATCTTGTCGGCCATGGATCCGCGCGGGAAGTAGGAGGTCGAGAAGATGACCGTGTCGCCCTCTGATGCATTGTCCAGGTAGTATCGGATCGGTCCACCCTGGCAGAAGCCTGAGGTGGTGATTATTATGCCTTGCGGATCGTTGAGGACCTGATCCCGAACCGTCCTCCGAACCTCTCTGAAGATCAGGGGAAACTCGGTATCGAGGTATCTCTGGTATTTGGCATGTATCCTGTTCATCTCCCTGATCATGCCATCTGCGTAGATGCTGGTGTAGGGAATCTCGGACCGGTTCGTGACGAATATCCGCTCCAGCTCCTGGGCCCTCCCCAGGGCGAAGCAGGGTAGCAGGACCCGCCTCCCCTGTTCCAGGCTCTCGTTCACCGCGTGGATGAGGTATCTCTCCCGATCGGCTCTAGGCGGCCTCACGGTATCCCCGTATGTTGATTCCACGAATAGCGCATCCAGATCCTTTAACTCGTCGTGCTGTGCGATCTCCTGCCTGACTCCCCCGAAGCATCTCGTGGCCCCCATGTTGAAGTCGGACGTGTACAGGATCCTTCTGCGTTCCTTCTCCACATGGATCATCCCGGAGCCCAAGATGTGGTGGCTTTTGAGGAAGCGAACGATGCCGCCTTGGACTTGGATCTCCTCGTCGTAGTCGACCGCGATGATCGAGTCCATGACTGGGTCAACTATCGATTCGTCGAGTTTGGCCCAAAGGCCTTTGGAGAGCTTGAGGGAATCCATTAGGAGTATCCTGTATAGGTCCTTGGTGGGCTTCACGCAGTACACGTTGCCGTCAAAACCCGAGTCCACCATGAAGGGCAGGTAGCCCGAGTGGTCAAGGTGGGCGTGGGAGATGAAGACGTCTCGGATCTTCTCCTGATCCCGTACGCGGGGAAAGAAGTCGCTTGGGGCGGGATCAGTCTCCTCCGACATCAGTATGCCACAATCGAGAAGCAGGTCGTCGCCAACCCCGAGGCATGATCGGCCGACCTCCATCCCGCTGCCGAGGATGCGGACTCTCAGAGTCATCTGGGTCAGCCACCTCGGGAGATTAGAGGCTCCAGCCTGCGGTAGACCTTCTCCAGCATCAAGGCGTCGGACAGACAATGCTGGATGATCTGGTCCTTCAGCTCCCTTTGTCGATGGGAGAGATAGCTCAGGTAGAGACGGGGCACATCCCTTCCGTCAAGCCCGGCAAGGACCTCGACGCCCAACACCCTGGCGATGTGGTTAAGGCTGAGCTTGTCGAACCGTAGGACGTGCTTGCACCCTTCGAAGACGTCTACGTGGCACTCGACCTCCAAAACGGCGTCATCGAGGCCGAGGACGAGCATTCGCGAAGCTAGGAAGGGAAGATCGAAAGACCTACCATTGAAAGTGATCAGTGCTTCCCGTCTGGAGATCTCCTCTGAGAGCCTCTTCAGAACCGGCTTCTCCCGTCTGGGTGAGTCGACGAAGAACACCATGTCCGTATCCTCCCTTCTCAGCACTGCGCAGACCAGCATGCCGGTGTCGGCGAAAAGGGAGGTGGACTCTATGTCTAGGAACGACGGAATCACGTCGGTGGTCTCCCTGAAAGTTTAATAACTCTTACGGGAAGGAGGAGGCCGAGGTGGGGTGAAGGCGAGGCCGGTAGGATTTATTAGACCATCGAAAGGGATCGAACTCTGATCCCGGGGCAGGTGGAAACTTGGTTCCGAGGGAGAGATGCGCGGTCTTCTCGGTATATTGCAGGGACAGCGAGACGATGGTGGCTAGGTCAATATACTATGGCCTGCTGTCCCAGCAGCATCGGGGCCAGGAGGCCTCAGGCATCTGCGTCTTCGACACGGAGAAGCTGCGCTTGCATCGTGGATTGGGCTTGGTGAAAGAGGTTTTCACCGAGCCCGTTCTTCAGGATCTCTTCGGCCACGCTGGCATAGGACACAACCGGTATTCGACAACGGGCGGAACGACGGTTGAGAACTGCCACCCGTTCGTGATCAAGGGGACCAGAAACGGCATAGCCATCGCCCACAACGGGAATCTCGTCAACTACGGGCCGCTGCGCGCTCAGCTTTCCAAGCATGGACACGTCTTCACCTCCTCGACAGATACGGAGGTCATCGCTCATGTCCTTGCCATAGAACTCCTGAAGAACGACTTGGAACAGGCCCTGATCAACATGATGCGGAAGATCAAAGGGGCGTACTCCCTGGTGATACTCACGGGGAAGGGAGAGGTGGCGGCCGCGAGAGATCCCCTCGGCTTCCGACCGCTCTGTTATGGAACCTCGGAGGATGCCTACTACGTGGCATCCGAATCGGTCGGGATCGAGTCGGCGGGGGGGAGGTTTGAGAGACCGATCAAACCGGGCGAGATCGTTCTCATGGACGAGAACGGCTTCAGGAGCGTTCAACCCTTCAAGGAGAAGAGGACCGCCCACTGCATGTTTGAGTACGTCTACTTCTCCCGCCCCGACTCGATCCTTGATGGCAGGTACGTCCTGCACGTCCGGGACGAGATAGGACGAACTCTGGCAAGGGAGCACCCGGTGATGGCGGATGCGGTGGTCCCCGTGCCCGACTCGGCCCGAACTGCCGCCATGGGGTACTCATCCGAATCCGGGATACCGGCTGCGGAAGGGATCTACAAGAACCGGTACATAGGGCGAACCTTCATCATGCCCGACCAGTCCATGAGGGAAGAGGCAGTGCGGCTGAAGATGAATGCGGTCCGTCCGATCGTAGAGGGCAAGAGGGTCGTGCTCATGGACGATAGCATAGTCCGAGGCACAACCACTAGGCAGATCATCGACGTCCTCAGAAGCGGAGGCGCCAGGGAGGTTCACGTCAGAATCGGATGCCCGCCCCTGAAATGGCCGTGCTTCATGGGAATAGACATGGCGACCCGGGGCGAGCTTCTGGCCTCCAAGCACAGCGTGGAGGCGATCAGGCAGAGGCTTAATGCCGACTCCCTGGGATACATCAGCATCGAGGGCCTCAGTCGGGCAATCGGGCTCGGGGATGATCGCCTCTGTATGGCCTGCCTGACGGGGCAGTACCCCATCGAACTCGAGGATGACAGGCACAAGGAAGCGCTTCTGGAGTAGGAGGAATTGGCATGCAGAACGTGTTGGTCGTCGGGAACGGGGCCAGGGAGCACGCAATCGCCGAGTGCTTGGCAAGGAGCCCCCAGAAACCCAGGCTGTACGTCTACATCGGTGCGCGCAACCCTGGAATCATCGGAGTAGCGGATGGTTTCGAGTTGGGAGACCCCAAGGACGCGGGCCGGGTGGCGGCCTACGCGAAGAAGATGGCCATCGATCTCGCGGTAATCGGTCCGGAGGCCCCGCTTGAGGCGGGGGTGGTCGACGCACTGGAGCAAGCCGGGATCTCTTGTGCCAGCCCGGATAGGCAGGCTGCGGCAATCGAGACCGACAAGTCATTTGCGAGGGCCTTGATGGACAAGCACAAGGTGCCCGGCCGAAACCCCTGGCAGGTCTTCGATGATCCGGATCAGGCTGCCGAGTTCATGGATCACCAGGGCAAGCCGGTCGTGGTCAAGCCAATAGGCCTTACGGGGGGCAAGGGGGTCAAGATAGTGGATCCCCGTCTGACTGGCCAGTTGAGGGATCTGAATGACGCGAAGGCCTATGCCCGCAGGGTTATCGAGGAGGGTATCGGGGGATCTGCAAAGGTCCTGGTGGAGAATCTCCTGATAGGCGAGGAGTTCACCCTGCAAGCCTTTGTCGATGGAAAGACCGTTATCCCCACGCCGGTTGTGCAGGACAACAAGTTCGCGTACGAAGGAGATACGGGACCCTTCACTGGTAGCATGGGCTCTTTTTCGGACCGGAACCATCTGCTACCCTTCATGACCGCCACCGATTTCCACAAGGCTTACGAGATCATGGAGCGAACGGTTTCGGCGCTGCGCAAGGAGGGTCTGCGGTACCGCGGGGCGTTGTACGGCGGGTTCATGCTAACCGCGGAGGGGCCCAAGATCCTAGAGTTCAACGCACGCTGGGGAGATCCCGAGGCGATGAACGTTCTTCCAATCTTGACGGGCGACCTGCTGGAGGCCTGCTGGTCCATGGTGGACGGCCGCCTTCGGTCGTACTCGCCTGATTTCGGAGAGAAGGCCACGGTCTGCAAGTATCTGGCTCCCAAGGGCTATCCTACCGATCCCGTCAAGGGCCAGAGGATCGAGATGGGCGACCTGGGCGGGACAAAGGCCCTAATTCACTACGCTTCCGTGGACGAGCGTGGGGGACAGATCTACATGGGCAGCTCAAGGGCCCTGGCCTGCACCGGGATAGCCGACACCATGGAGAAGGCCGAGCGGATTGCCGAGGAGGCCATATCCAGAATCGGCGGCCCCGTGTTCTACAGGAGGGACATAGGGACCAGGGAGCTCATCGGGCGGAGGGTCGCCCACATGAGGAGCGTGAGGGCCGGGTGAGCCCGTGGTAGAGTCGGACCTGGAAGGTCCGTGGGTGAAGGCCGATCACGCATTCGACGCGGTGGCCAGAATGGTTCCCGAGGGAGACCGGGTCTTCACGGTTCTTTCCTCCTATGATGACGTTCGGTTCTTCGTGGAGCGGGCACCCGGGTACGAGCCCGGGGATACCCTGATGCTGATTGCGCCTCTGCTGATCGCACACGGGGCCAACGACAGATCGTTGAGGGAGTTGGGCCTGTCCCCTGAGAATACACGGCTGATTCCGGATGCCAGGGAGGTGATAGCTCACATAAAGGAGATGGACGAGTTCTACATCATCTCGACCTCCTACGAGCAGTACGTGGAATCCGTCTTGTCGCTCCTGGGCGCGGAGAAGGGGAAGGCCTTCTACACACGATTTCCGGTCGACGATCTATCCATCGAGATTCGAAGCGAGGATGCAGCCATGGTCAGGGAATGGACGAGGAAGATTGCCAGGATGCCGACGATCCATGCGGACGAGTCCGGACATATCTCCCGTTCCTGCATAGAGGCCAAGGAGGCCCTTGACGAGTTCTTCTGGGAGGTGTTGCCTCGCACTTCCTTCTCCATCCTGATGGAGAGTGTGAAACCCGTGGGCGGAAAGCGCAAGTACGAGGCCCTGCTGGAGGCCCTGGCACGTCAGGGCAAGTCGCTGGACCAATCACGCGTGGTCGGGGACAGCATTACCGATTGCGTCATGCTCTCGGAGGCGAGGGCATCCGGGGCCCTTGCGCTCTCCTTCAACGGAAACAGGTATTCGATTCGGAACTCCAACGTTGCGGTGCTGTCGGAATCCTGCTGGGCCACCGCGGCCGTCATCGAGATTCATCGGCAAGCAGGCTTGGAGGGACTGGAGGATGCCTCGGGGCAATGGGACCGCCGTGTCCTGGAGGAGCTGAAGTCCAAGGGACTGGTCAGTGCGGAAGTCTGCAGCGGGCTGGTGAAGGCCTCGGCGCATGGCGGCTCCCATCCGAGAGTTTTTTGGCTGGAGAAGAGCGATGTCCAGTCGGTGATTCGGGAGAGCGAGGCCTTCAGGAAGAGGGTCCGGGGCAGAGGGATAGGCGTTCTGGGCTAGGAGTGCGGGGAGCTCAGGTCCTCCAAGGAGGGCAGCCCGGCACGGGCCCCGATCTTCTGGACCGAGAACCATGCGACCTTGGCGCCTGCCGCGGCGCACTCGGGGAGGGTGAGCCCCTTGAGCAGTCCCCAGATGAAGCCAGCGTTGAAGGCGTCACCCGCACCGGTGGTGTCGATCCCCCTTCCGCCGAAGGCCGGAATGCGGCACTCGAGATCGCCATCGGTGACATAGCATCCTCTCATGCCCATCTTGACCACGACCATTTCCGCGCCGAGTCCGAGCAGCTTTCGGGCTCCTCCCTTCGGACCCAGACCTGTCATGAGCTTCAGTTCTCTGCGGTTTGGGAGCATGGCTCTGCACCTTCGGATGATGGGTTCCAGTTGTGCTGTTCCTCTTTCCGCATACAGCTGTCCAGGGTCTAGGGTTATGGGGACGTTGAGCTCTTGGGCAAGTGCCAGCTGGGTTCGAAACGATAGATCCGTCGCTCTGCACATGAAGGAAGTCATATGGATGAGCTCAAATGTTCTCACGTAGTCCAGGCTGACTTCCTCCAAGGCTATGGCGTCGTTCACGCCGGGATCGACAAGGAGTGAACGGAGTCCGGTTCCGTCAACCAGGGACATACAAACCCCGCTTCTGCCCTCGCATGCCCTCACCCCCGCGGTCTCAACTCGCTCGTTTTCGAGATCCCGAAGCAGGGCCCCGCCATCGGCATCGTTCCCGACCTTGCCGATGTATCCCGTTCTCACGCCGAGCCTCGATAGTCCAACGACGGTGTTCGCCGCGGAGCCCCCCGGGTGGCTCTGAACCGAAAGCACGCATCCCTCCTCATCGGGGCCCGGTATCTTGTCCACCATCATTATCTTATCTACGTTCAAGGCCCCGAATCCGATGACGCCGGCCACATGCCCGTGATCCGAAGGGATCCTTTTATAGGCTTCGATCCGCTTTTTGCGGGAAGGCATCAGAAACTTTGTAACTAAAGAGAGGAGGGATGCGAAATATTTATATTTATATGGCAAAATGTTCGGTCTGTCTCAGATATTGTGAAATATCTGCGAGCGGATCGCTCTTCAGAGGTCACCGAGGCGACGGATATGCTGGGCATCACCAAAGAGAGCAGGATGCAGGACGTGAGCAGAAGGGTGGCGAGGGAGAGCAAGGAGGACGTGCCAATGGACAAGGATTCGAAGGAAGGGAATTCCCCCGGGCTGGAGAACAGAAGCATGTTCCTTTCCGAAATGGACAAGGAGTACATCCAGGCCCTGATGAAGCTCGACTACCGCCAGGAGGCTAGGAGGCTCATCGACGAGGCATACTCCAAGATCAAAAGGGAGCCCGATACCCTCCTGACCCAGGTGGAGTACGAGCGTTTCAGGAAGATGGTCGACCAGGGCGAAGAGGACGATGCAGGGAGATTGCTGGAGGATGCCTACGACAGGGCGAAGAGCTCCCAGGACAGCTTCCTTTCGCCCCTGGACAAGGAGTACATCGATCTCCTGCAGGAGATGGGTGCGAGAGAAGACGCCAAGAAGATACTGGACAGCGCCAGAGAGGCCTTTGAGGACAGAAAGAGGGAGAGGCAGGCCCATCTGCTTACGAAGCTGGACCAGGAGTATGTCGACTACCTCATGGAACTGGGGCAAAGGGAGAAGGCCCGCAAAGCCATCGACGACATCTATCTCAACAGGAGAACACAGAACGAGATACTGGCGGACTTCATGACCTAGGCTCAGCCGTGGCCCGGACGGGGAGGCGAGCGGAGAGGAGAGGCCTATCGGACAACCCGATCTGATCGCCCATGGATCCGGAGGCTCGGGAGGTTTCCCAGATGTACGAGAAACCCTCGGGCTCCATGATCCAGTCAAAGGAGACATAGCAGCGACCCATTTTCAGACACTGCGCGAGGCTTTCCGCGGTTAGGTCATCCAGGAGCATGTGGGTCCCGACATGGCGGAAGCTGGTCTGGTAGCTGTCCGGCGAGAGGACCACACGCCTGCCCCCGATCCTCGATCCAAGTCCGCGTTCCGGATTCAGCACGGCGACAGATGCGAATGGCAGTGAATGACGGCTCTCCTGTCTTTCCAGGCGGCGTTCGCCCTATGCCTCCTCGCCGAGCTGCGGAGTGATGCCAGATCCGATTCCAGCCTCTGCAGGTAGCTTTCCTGGAGGCGTTCCAATGCATCCATCCGATCGCCTCACACCAATTCCAGTCCGCTTCCCGCCGCCTTTCTCAGGTATTCCCGCGATGGTTCGAGATCCCTCAAGGAGAGCTCCAGTGTCGCCGGAAGCTCCTTCGGATGGAATCGGTGCCCGGCCAATCCGGCAAGGAGCAGGGCGAAATCGATGTTGCCCTGTCCCAGGGCCAGATGCTCGTCGCTGCGGCCGCTGTTATCGTGGAGATGTAGATAGGCAAGGTTCGACAAGACGATCGGAAGGAAAGCTTGGACTCCGTAACCATGCGTGTTGCCATGGCCCGGGTCGTAGGTCAACGCGATGTCTTCGCTCAGATCGATGAGTGTGCCGAAGTCCTCTGGGCCATTCAGAATCCCTCTGCAGCTGGCTTCCTGGTTCTCCACGCAGATCGTTATCCCCAAATCGGTTGATTGGGCCGCCATGCTCTCCAGTCTCTTTGCCGCCCTTGGGATGTGGGGTCCGTTCCCCAGGGCAACTCCGATATGGGTGTTCACCGTGTCACACCCGATTCGGGCGGCGTATTCGATGCTCTCCAGCATGATCGCAACTGCGGCCGATCCGAGAGAGGCGTCGGGGCTCGCTATGTTGACTTCTCCGTGTAAGTACGGGAGATGGCAGTAGGGCTTGAACCCGTAGCCACCGAGCGCATCTGCAAGCCAGCCTCTCATGTCCTGCGATACGAGTCCGTCCCGTCCCAGCTTGATCTCCACGGCGCTGAGACTTAGGTCGGAGGATGTCTCAAGGGCATCGGTGCAGAGCACTCTGTTCTCAGAGAGGGCCGGAATTGAGGAGGCAATCCTTAGCTTCAAGGGAATTCGTTGACTCCTTTCAGAGTAGTAACCTTATCATCAGGGCGAGGACTAAGAGCACCATGAGTAGGCCTGCGAAGGCGTTTCTGATCGATTCGATATCTCTGGATGCACGGACCGGGGCACCGAACGGGGATCTCGAAGAACCGCCGAAGATCCGCGAGCGTGCGGACTCCTCTTCCCTGTCCCATCTGTCATGCCTGGGGACAAGGGTAGCATCCCTTCTGCGGACCTGTGCAGCATAGTCCCTCCATCGCGGGTTATCCTTAAGGTTGGTCAATCCCGGGCATTGGTGGTTTTCCGGCAGACGGTGATCGGGGCAGTACGTGCCGCCACAGTAGCGACAGCGATAGGGCATGAAGCTCCTCTGGCCGCACAGATCGCACTCTCCCTCCGACGCCAGTTGAATCCCCTACCTTGTCTCGGCGGTCAGCAGGCCCAGCCTCATGGCGACGTTACGTCTCGCCCGGGTCAGATTCTGCATCTTGCGGAGCGTCAGGGCATATCCCTTCTCCATTCCCAAAAGGTCGCCCAGCGGCCGGAAACCGCAATCAGGCGAGAAGATCACGTTATCGGCCCCGTACCTGGTGATCGCGGCCTCCATCCTCTTTTCAACGCGCTCAACCGGCTCCGATCCTCCCTGGTCGGTCGTCGGTTTGGTGGACACAACGCCAACCGAGAGGATCTTGCCGTTTGACTCTAGGTCGTCTGGCGCGTACGATTCGAAGTTGCGGGCCATCTCGGAGAACTCGTGGCTGATGATGTTCACGCTTGTTCCCAGCAGCATCTCGGCCAGCGGTTTCCCGATGGCACCACACGCATGGATGCAGGACAGCGACCCGATGCCGCCTAAGCACTGCTCCAGGGTCTCCTCGACGATATCCGAGGCCTGGGCCCGGCTCATGTTCAGCTCCAGGAGATTCCTCCTGCTTCCAACGATCACCGAGAGAAAGGGTTCATCGACGCTGACCATCGAGGTGATGGTTGAGTATCTCCTGCAGATGCGTCGGACGTACTTGGCCATTCTCTCCAACACCCATGAGTCATGCACGATAATATCTGCATAACCTGCGGGAAATGGTCGGTGTCCAAGACCTTCGACCTGCAAGCGGCTCAGCAGAGTGAAGGGGCCGGTGACGCATGACTTCAAAGGAACGTTGCCGGTTGCCCTCCTGAGATGGTCACGTGCCTCCTCGACCCAGCTCACCACCGGTCCTGTCAATCGCGGCTCGAAGTCCTGGGGCACGGTGAAACTGCTCCCTTCGCGATGTAGGGCTCCTTCCTCGACGAGCGGTTCTAGGAACATCAGGTTCATATCCGACAGCTGGGGGCAGCTTACGTAGTCCAGCCCTGCGGAAACCTGATCATCGATAGCCCTAGCGAAGCTCTGGGGCGTGTTCTCAAGGGGGAAACTGCCAATGAGGTTGGTGGCGATCGGGGTAACCTTCAACTTGCCCTGTCCCAGATTGGATCCCATCCTGGCGCTAATAAATTGTGGTTGGTTTCGGTCGGCCTCTCACCCTAACAGCTGGCAGACATCAGGAGCCGGATCGCCGACCCCAGGGAGGGCACAACAACGGCAAGGGAGATCGTTCTCACGTGAGGCTCCGGGACATAGAGCCCGATGGCTGAAAGAACGGCGAGCAAGGCGGCCGGAGCGAAAGACCCTCGGCAGAGCATCCGATGGATCTGTATCCAGACGATGACGAGCAGCAATGCGAAGAGCGCCACGATATACGGGCTGCCAAGGTATCTCCTCATTGCGAGCAGAGCAACCAGGTCCACGATGACCAACAACTTGGCGTAGAAGTCGCCGCCCAACCGGGCCCCCACCGACCCTTCAGAGAGAAGCCAGTGCCTTGAGTCTCTCCCAGTCCCGGTCGACCTTCGCTTGGGCAGCCTCGATCACCGGCTTGCCTTTCTCGCTAAAAAGGTGTCTGAATCTGCCCTGCATGCTGAGCCAATCCGTCAGGGGCCTCTTCTCGGCCTTGGCCTCGGCGATCCGCTTGGTGACTCCGTTCAGGACGTACTTGCCTTCGATAACCTCGTAAAGCGGCCAAACGCATGTCTCAACGGCCGCCTTCCCCAGCTCCGAGAACTTGGTTGCGTCGACCCTCCAGCCCCGGGGGCACGGCGCGAGGACGTTCAGGAAGGTGGGGCCGTCGGTCTCGATGGCCTTGTTGGCCTTGTTTATCAGGTCCATATAGTAGGAGGGAGTCGCCTGGGCCGCGTACGGGATGTTGTGGGCTACGACTATCTCGGTCAGGTTCTTCTTGTACTCCTTCTTGCCCGGAATCACTTCTCCGCATGGGCTCGTGGTGGTGTGGGCTCCGATCGGGGTGGCGCTTGATCGCTGGATTCCGGTGTTCATGTAGGCCTCGTTGTCGTAGCAGACATAGGTGAAGTCGTGACCCCTCTCCAGGGCGCCTGAGAGTGCCTGAAGCCCGATATCGTATGTTCCTCCATCGCCCCCGAAGGCTATGAACTTGATCCTCCGGTCAGCCGGGATCTTGCCCCGTTTCCTCAGCGCCCTGTACATGGTCTCGACGCCGGTGATTGTGGCGGCGGAGTTCTCGAAGGCGTTGTGTATGAAGGGTATCCTCCAGGCTGTGAAGGGATAGATGGTGGTGGCGACCTCTAGGCAGCCCGTGGCACAGGAGGCTATCAGGGGGAGTTCCGTGGACAGCAGTATCTGTCTTACCGCAACGGATGCGCCGCAGCCTGCGCAGAGCCTGTGGCCTGGAGAGAGTCGTTCCTGTCTGTCTGACAGCTGTTTGAGACTTGGCATTTCATCGACCTCCTATTCCCTCACTCCCAGGTAGCTCACCCTCTGCTTGACCCTTCCTGTGGAGGCTATCTTCTCAAGGTCAGAGTAGACGGTGGCGATGTCCTGCTGGCCGATGTCGCGGCCGCCGAGGCCGTAGACGTAGTTGACGATCTCCGGCTTCTCGGAGGAGTCGTACAAGGCATTCCTGACCTCGTTGAATACCGGTGCTCCGTAGGACCCGAGTCCGTCGGACCTGTCCATCACCGCAACGGCCTTGACACCCTTCAGGAGAGCGACAATCCCCTCCCTCGGGAAAGGCCGGAAGCAGCGCACCTTGACCATCCCGACCCTCTTCCCTGATTTCCTCAGGTCCTTGACCGTGGCCCTGGTGGTGCCCGCGGTGCTGCTCAGAACAACCACCGCGGTCTCTGCATCCTCCATCTTGTATGGTTCCAGTATTCCATAGGATCGGCCGCTTGCCTTCTCGTACTCGAGGGCGATCTCCCTCACGATCCTCTCGGCCTTGGACATGGCTTCGACCTGCTGCCTCTTGTGCTCGAAGAAGTAGTCGTACAGGTCCAGGGGGCCATAGGTCACAGGGTTGTCTATGTCCAAGAGGGGGTGGGTGGGCACAAACTCGCCCACGAAGTCCTTCACTGACCGGTCTTCCAGTAGCTCGACGCGTTCCACGGCATGGGAGGTGATGAAGCCATCCATGCAGCACATCACGGGCAGCCTGAGGTCCATGTGCTCGGCTATCCGCACGGCCTGGATCGTGTTGTCATAGGCCTCTTGCGGGTTCTCCCCATAGAGCTGGAGCCACCCGGAATCCCTTGCACCCATGGTATCCGAGTGGTCACAGTGTATGTTGATGGGTCCTGATAGGGTTCTGTTAATCACATTCATGATCACGGGCAGCCTGTAGGAGGAGGCGATGTACAGGATCTCCCACATGAGGGCAAGTCCCTGGGACGAGGTCGCAGTCATGACCCTCCCACCGGCCGCCGAGGCGCCGACGCAGGCGCTCATGGCGCTGTGTTCGGACTCGGCCACTATGAGTTCTGTCTGGACCTCGCCATCTGCCACGAACTGCGAGAAGTTCTGCATGAGTTCGGTCTGGGGCGTGATGGGGTACGCCGCGACAACATCGGGGTCTATCTGCTTCATGGCGTAGGCAGCTGCGTCGTCGCCGTTGAGGGGTAGAATCTTGGCCATGCAGCTCACCTCTCAGGCTCCATGCGAATTGCTTTCTTGGGGCAGACTGACATGCAGATTCCGCAGCCCTTGCAGTGATCCAGATCGAAGTCCTTGAACTCGCCGTTCTCGACGATGATCGAGGAGTCGGGGCAGTGAATCCAGCAGGTAAGACAATCCGTGCAGAGATCCCTGTTGATAACCGGTCTCTCCGTCCTCCACTCCCCGGTCTTGTACTCGGCCGCGTTCCCGGCTTCCAAGATGAGGCCGGCCACAGGTATCTTCTTCCAACCCGGTTTTTCGCTCATGCAAGCTTTACCTCCTCGTACGCCCTCTCCAGGGCCCTCATATTGGCCTGTATCACCTTCTCTCCCAGCTTGCTGCCCAGATGTCCCCGGGTCGACTCCTTGATTCTGTCCAGTTGCGTGAGGCCTGATACCTTGACGAAGGCGCCGAGACAGGTCGTATTGGCAATCGGCCTGCCGATCTCCTCCCTGGCTATTCTGGACGCATCGACGGTGTAGATCCTTCCCGGAAACTTGGTCTTGCTCCGGATCTCCTCAACAGACAATGAGGTGTTTACGAGAAGAGTGCCCTTGGGGCCCAAGCCCTCGGTCACGTCGGTCGAATCCATCAGCGTCGAATCCAGAACGACCACGTGGCCTGGATTGTAGACGTTGCTGTGCAGATCAATGCGCTCGATCGATAGCCTGTTGTAGGCGACGACAGGCGCGCCCATCCTCTCCGGGCCATACTCAGGAAACGATTGAACGTACTTGCCATCCCTTATTGCAGCCTCGGCCAGGATCTCGGCGGCGGTCTTCACACCCTGTCCGCCTCTCCCATGCCATCGAATCTCGACCACGTTGGACAAGGGATCAACTCTTTTTGGGACCGTTCCCCCAGAATAAGGCTTAACAATCTTTTCTAGCGGGCGATTTGATGCAGAATCGGCCCTTTGTCACTTGTCTAGGTCCACCCAGAACTCCTTGCGGGACTCGGCGACCCTGTCGGCCAGCCTGTCGGTCGCCGTGATGGTTACCCAGTACCTGCCGCCGATGAAGAGATTGCCGGTGTACCATGCGTACTTGTAGTAGACCATGCCCGGCCTCTCGGTAGCGTTGGTGACGTGTATCTCCTTCTCATTCATCCTCTCAACATAGAGGTTTCCCTCGTCGTCTGCAATCGTTACGCCCATGCTGACCCAGAACTCGTATCCGCGGCCGATCCTCCTTGTCTGGAATCCCCTGACCTCGACGTAGAAGATGGCTGTTTGGTCATCGCCTAGTACATCGCCCTCAACGATCGTGAAGTTCCCCGGGCCGTAGAACTCAGATGCCAGAGCGATGGAGCTGAGCCTCAACTGCCCCTGTATCAGGCACCCGAGGCTGGAGAGGGAGAGGACGATGACCAGGGCGATCACAGTATTTCTCCGCATATCGATCCTCGACGGCCTCTGCCCACTCCGAAGTGAAATCTCTTTCCGCGTAGGTGCAGTGTACAGACTAGTTGCAGAACACGATCAGGCGCCCTCAGACCCCAAGCAAGGCACTGACCAGGTATCCGATCCCAAAGGTCAAAGCCGCGACGCCGAGACTTATTCCAGCCATCTCGAGGAATCGCCCCCTGAAAGACAAATCCCTCGCAACGGAGACGTAGAAGGTGAAGATGAAGATGACCAGTATGGCGTTCAGTATGGAAACGGTGAGGGCCGCGTAGACTCTGGTCAGGACTAGGAAAGGGAAGATAAGGAAGATGACGGTGAGGACGTACGCGGTGCCGGTGTATATCGAGGCGCGCCCGGGGCTCTTTCCGTCAGCCTCCGACTTGGTCGAAAGGTACTCGGATGTGGCCATGGACAGGGATGCGGCTATGCCGGTGATCAACCCGGTCGCCGCGACCAGGCGCGTGTCTCTAAGGGCCAAGGAGAAACCGGCCAGGGCGCCGGTGAGCTCAACGAGGGCGTCGTTCAGCCCGAGGACGATGGAGCTGACGTATCTGAGCCTTTCTTCGTCAAGGAGACCCAGAAGCTGAGTCTCATGCTCGTCCTCGTCCGAGCCTATGGCGCTGATTTCGGGAATCGAGCGAGCCAGCGCTCCGTAGAACTCTTGGGCCCGTGCCTCTCCCTTCTCCATCAGCTTCAGTCCGAACGTCAGTCCGAAGATCCTCGACAACATCACGTATCCGAGCACGCGGGCCCTGCTGGGGCGGATCTCTCTTCCTGTATATCTTCCAAGTAACTCATAGTGCTTGAGTTCGTCCGCACCTACCTGCTCCAGGACTTCCTTGTTGCGCGGATCGCGCGTGGATTCCGCCAGTCTCGAATACACTTGGTATTCGGTTATCTCGTTTCGCTGAGCCTTCCTGAGCCTGCCTTCGACAGTCGGATCCAGGGAAATCCCCGCTTCGCCCATGTGCCCCAGGAAGGCGCCGGTCGCTTAAACCTCTTGCCTCGGTTCAGAGACGAGGATCCCCCATCCCCCGGGCTAGGGCCGGTGGCTCGATGCGGCGGGTCCATGGTCACATCGCAGCTGGCGGTTACATTTTTAATGCGGGCGACTCGATAGTACGAGGCTGGCGAGGGGACAACGAGCCGGCGGTCATAGCGGCCTGGAAACACCCGGTCTCATACTTCTCGTCAACGAGGAAGGAGAAATCCGAACCCGGAAGTTAAGCAGGCATGCGTTCCTTGTTGTACTGAGGTGGGCGACCCCTCGGGAAGCAAGGGTCGCTGCCGGTTCGTCCAATCCCGCCAGCTCTAGCCCGCAAGAGTCTTTCTCGCTGCGTTGATCCTCTGCGTCACCGTGACCCACGCGAGGACTCCCGTGATTGCCACGGCCCACTCTAGGATGTTTGCCTGACCGATGAGCGGATGGATGATGCTCGCGACCACGAGGATGAGGGATCTCTCCGCACGTTCGGCAATCCCGACCGCCATGTTCTTGGATCCCGCTGCCTCGCCCCTGGCTCGACAGTACGGCACCATGAAGGATCCGAAGGCCGCGATGAGTACGATCCTCCAATCAACGATCTCGGAAAACGCGATCCCCCCCAGCACTGCGAAGTCCGATATGCGGTCAAAGGTGGAATCCAGAAAACCGCCGAAGCGGGACGTGCGCCCCGAGACCCTAGCCACGGCACCGTCCATTGCATCTAGGCCTCCGGAAACCAACAGCATCAGTCCGGCGATCTGGAGAGCCTTCAGGTAGAAGACATACCCCGTCAGCAACGACAAAACAAGGCTAGTGACGGTGATGATGTTGGGCGGAACGAACGATGCCCTGATCGCTAACCGCTCGAACTGGGCGTTTATCCGCTGCCGGTATCTGCTGAGCACCTCGACCTCCCGTCCCAGGGGTCTAATTAAGATTGCGTAGATGTAGATGTGGAAGGTCGGGCAATCAGCATCTGCACCAAGCCGAAGTCCTCCAGCTTCATGCCGAGGGAGGCTACCAGATCGGTTGGGTCGCGAAACGCCTTTGGCGTGATGTGGTAGTCACTCCCCAGGCTGAAAGGAAACCCGGCGTCCCTTAACCGGTGACACACGCGGCCTAACAACTCAAGCAGCTCCGGGTGGGTCGCAGCCGTGTACAGGTCCCCAAAGTTCAGCTCGATGCAGAGGTTGTCTCGGTCAACTCCGTTCGCGAGCGTGTCCACATCCTCGTCCGTGAGCAGGGAAGCCTCTCCAAGAGCATCGTCTGACCCTATCTTGGCTCTGAGTTCTTGGAGCCTTCGGTGGAAGGGATGGAAGAGCACTGCCGGTTTGTCCTCCGGCTTGCAGATGGTGAGAAGCTCCTTGGCCCTCCGCGTTAGGTGCTCGCCACAGGTTACGGGCTCAAAGTGCCTATAGTTCGGGTCGTGGCAGCTGGTGTTCATGTGGCAACCAACAAAGTCGGCCCGGTCGAGGAATCCACTATCCACGTGAAAGAGGTCCCACTCACCGATCTCCAACCCCTTGTATATCGATGCAGCGGGGAAGAGGCGCTTCATCCGCTCGACCTCGAGGTAGAACTCCAACAGCCCCCCGGCCGAGCTGTCATAGACGACCTGTCCGTGTTGGGCCCTCAGGGCCTCATTGCCCATTTCGTAGAGTTCTGAGTGATCAAGAAGGCCCAGGAAGTGGACTCCGAGGTCGATGAAGGTCTGGACCATCTGCTGCATAGGCATCTGTCGTTCCTGTCCCGCGTGGACGTGGAGATCGATCTCCCTCACGGCTTTGGGAAACATTTCAGGTCTCACCCACCTCGCGAACGGAGACATCGTCGATCCAGATCCTCTCGGGCTCGTTATTCACCACGAAGTGTACCCCCATGAACCCTCCGCCGTCAGGCGCCCTGACCAGAGCCATAAGCCTCTGCCATTCCCCCGAGGCTTGGACCACGTCTGAGGAGGCAATCCGTCCCGGATGTGGGCCCTGGCCCGAGCAGAAAGTCAGATCCATCTTGGGCGACTTCTTCCTGCTCAACAGGTCCGCATAGCACCATGCACCGACGAGGTACTCCGACCCGGGTTTGACCGGAAGGTAGATGGACAGGCGGCTCCATCCCCGGCTTTCGAATCGAAGGGACCTGTTCCCGGAATGCGAGAAACTTGGGTCCACGGTGCATTCTCTCTCTTCCCCTCCGGAGATCTGCCACCTCATCATCCCATATCCTTCGCTTCCCGCCTCCGCGGGCATGGCGGTCTCCAACCCGCACTCCACCAAGAGCTCGTTGAGTTCGGCCGATCGGGCGATGCTCGCAGCCGGCCGAGTCAGGGTTCGGGGCAACCTCTTGATCAGGTTGTTCCAGCGGGCAGGCTCGCCGATGAGGTATCTGTAGGCGGTTTCGAGCCACACCAGGCAAGAGGCCTTTGCCATGCCCTCCCAGGCCAGAAGCTTTCTGGCGAACCTGTCGTCCTTGAAGTAGATCGTGTGGTAGTGGTCGCTGGGGGCGATGGCTTCCCTGTGGACGCATTCGATGCGGGCGTGGCATTCCCAGAGTTCATTCAACAGGGCCAGTCCTGCCTCAACGTCGCCGTCCCCTGCCACGGGGAGGAACCTTAGCTGGCTTCCTATCCGGTAGCCTCTGATCAGTCTGTAGGAGAGTTCGAAGCCGTCCCGGAGGAATTCCACCCGTTTCCGGCAATTGCCAGTCGACTCCTGATGGGCCTTTGTGATCAGTGCCCACGCGTCATTGGCCTCCTCAAGGGTCATGACCTTGAGCTCCTCGGGCAGGTCCTCAAACCCTTCGAACCATCCTCCCGGCCTCCTCCTCAGCCAGGACTTCTCGAGGACCTCGTAGAACCCTGCCACCTCCTCGGTCACCGGCGAGAGGAAGGCGAAGAACTCATCGAGCAGTTCCCTGGGGTCCCGCCTAACGTTCCACATCAGCTGGGCGGCCATGTATATCTGGGGGGCAATGTTGGGCCAGAATGGATAGGCTTCGCTGTAAAATCCGATCCCTCCCGAATCCCTGAGGAAGACCAAGTCCTCCGACGAGAGCCCGGGGAAGTAGCGGGGAGCAAGCCAGCCCAGGCCGTAGTAGTCATACTTGACGAGATGGTTGCACTTGCGTGTCCATTCCTGCAGTATTCCGCGGTCCTCCTCCCTGTATTGCGAGTCGTGGTGCTGGCTTGTGTCTTGGGTGAGGAAGATGATCACATTGCTCGGAAGGGCCTTTATCTGTTGCGGAGGCAACTCCACTCCCCAGTACGCCAGTGCCCCAATGAACTTGTCAGGATGAGTCTCTAGGATCTCTCTGGCAACCCGATTCACGAAGTGGAAGTACGCGTTGGAGTATATGGGCCTGCCTCTGAATCTGCGAACACCGAAACTCGCGCAGTCATCGCACTGACAGAAATCCATGTTGTCGTTGACCGAGAGGGAGAAGGCCGAGGAATCGGGGTTGGCATCGAAGTGCTCCCGCAACTTGGAGATGGCTATCTCGGCGACCGATGGGTTGGAGAAACACGGCTGGCCTCTGTGGGAGCTCTGGTCGGTTATGCGTTGTCCATGGATCAGCGAATAGATCTCGGGGTGGTGCCGGCCGAACTCCTCGGGTGGAAATACGCGGAAAAGATTGTGTCCAAGGGCCCCGTAGATGAGCTCGGGCCTCGCCCTGCTCAGAAGGTTCCTCCGAGACCAATCCGAGCCTTCCTCGCCTTGGAGGCCGCTGAACATCCTGAACGAGAAGCTGGGCTCTGAGATCTCCTCGACAACCGGCAGCTTGAAGCCCTCGTGCCTGGGCACGAACTCGAACAGTCTCCCCGGCATGAACCATCTAATCCCCAGGAACCTCTGCAGGAAAGAGTAGATCCCGTTGGCGGTGCCATAGTGCGTCTTGCCGCAGATGACCAGCTGGTTGCCGTCTCCCCAGAGCAGATAGCCGTCGGGGCCCAGCTCCTCCATCCGATCCTTCAGCTTGTCCGAGGCCGGCGTCCTGCCGACCCATATGCCAGGCTCGGCATCGGACCCGGGCAGGGGCTTCGCGTAGACCTGGGTAGATATCGATCTGCCGAGGTACTCGGCCAAGTCCTTGGCGGATCTAGCCAAGTATTCCGGAGCTTCCTCCTCGAGGTAGATCTCGATAGGCATCGCCGAGGCAATCGGTTGAACGAGTCTGATTAAGGTTTTCCGTTACCGTGCTCCAGTTCCAGGAAGCCCTTCAGCTCCTGGGGCTCTGAGAGACGGAACTGCTCCCCGTAACTGGCACCTATCCGTTTGCCGACCAGGGCATCACGCTTCCTGACGATGGCCTCGATGACCGGCCTGTAGTCCTTGGGGTCAATCCCGTGGGGGGCATGGCCCGACCTGGCCTTGGCCGTGTCGACCATGCCCGCAAGCAGAAACTCCATCTGGGTTCGATGGCAGCAGAGGGCTTCGATCTTCCTCTCAATCTGGTCCGAGATATCGACTACATGGTCGGCGTTGACGGGATGCTTGGCGAAGTAATAGGTCTTGGCCACGGCCGGAGGCCTTGCCGCGCGGCCTAGCTGGTCCGGGTGGAAGAGCGGCAGATGGGAAAAACCTGCAGCCTCCGTTGCCGCCATCCCCGTAATCCTGTGGTCGGGGTGAGTCTCATAGGGCGCGAAGGGATCCCAAGTCATTATGGCGTTCGGTCTGTCGTGCCTGATTCGAGCCATGACTCTTTCCCTGATCTCGTTGAACCTGATGTCCGCAAGCATGCCATCAGGATAATCTAGGAAGAATACCGACTCCAGTCCGAGGACCTTGGCCGAGCTCATGGCCTCCCTCCTTCGCCTGCGAGCCAGATCCTCCCCCTCCAGTTCAAACGATCCTCTGTCGCCCTTGGTGATGACGAGTTCGGATATCTTGGCTCCCTCCTGAGCCATCCTGCACACCGTTCCCCCCGCCATGAACTCCATGTCATCAGGGTGGGCCACTATCACCAGCACGCCGTTGAGCGTCGTCATCGTTCCTTCGCCCTCTGCCTGCTTATCCTCAAACATATCAGATAGGCCGCGGCAGCCGCCCCGAAGCCGTTGTCGATGTTCGCAACCACCAGTCCGGGCACGCAGGAATTCAACATTGCGATCAGGGCTGACTCGCCAGACCTGTACCCATAGCCGATCGAGGTCGGTACCCCTATGACTGGGACGTCCACAAGGCCCTTCACCACCGATGGAAGAGCTCCTTCCATGCCCGCCACCACTATGAAGACATCCACATCCTCCTCAAGCATTCGTCTCAGGGGGGCCAGGAGCCGGTGAAGGCCGGCGACTCCGACATCGTAGGCAGGGACCGTCTTAAGCCCGGATTCTTCACATGTCACCCGGGCCTCCTCAGCCACGGGGACATCGGACGTTCCCCCCGCCACTATCCCGACACAACAGCCAAGGGGCGCGACCCGGACTTTTCCCCTCCTGACAACCAGGAGGCGAGGATCGGCGTGATACTCCAAGTCGATCTCCTTCATGAGGCCCTTCTTGGCCGAGAGAATCTGTCTAATCGCCTGCATCTTGTCGGGGTCGAGCTTGGTCACGAATATGACGTCTTTTTGGGTCATCACGACTCTGAGGATCGACGAGACATCCTCTGCAGTCTTGCTGAGGCCTAGGACCGCTTCCGGGAATCCCGATCGGGCTTCCCTGCACAGGTCGTACCTGAGCTTGTCCTCCAAGGCCTGGATATGATCCAGCTTCAGGTTGTGGATGAGATCCTCCTCGGAGATTCTGCCCTCTTTGTATCGCCTCAGGAGTTCCTTCGGGTCCACGTAAGCCCCTTCTTGCCGTACCGCATAGACAGATCGGTATAAATTCTTTGCGAAAGGCCAACCCTTTCCGCTCAAGCTGCCCTCCAGGTCGATCTGCAACACCGGCCCGAGGGCGCGACCAGCGAGTTCACGGCTCATGGGATACGAGCCCAACCTCACGGCTGGCTAAATGTAACAAGTACGTACCTAGCTCTGCCGGGGCTTCGATCGCGTAGGCAGCCTTCATCCGGATCGGGGGGAGATCGAGCTTGGCGTAGACACTGGACTGGAACCTGCGGCTTGAGGGGGCTTGAGGCTTTAGGCCAAAGATTTATTAGACCACTTCGAACGGGCCTCTGGAAGAATCTCGGGCTCGTGGTACGTCGATGTTCCTGCTGCGCCTGTTTTTCGGGATTGCGTATCTTCTGGATCTGGCCTGGAACATGGTACGTTCAGCTGTCAATACTGCCTCATTGTGCCTGAAGGGAAGGGTCGAGCCAACCGTGGTCGAGATAGAAACCGTGCTCACCAAGGAGGTCAGCCAGATCGTTCTGGCCAACAGCATAACTTTGACTCCCGGCACCCTGACGGTGGGTGTCGACAACGCAAACAGAAAGCTCCGCGTGGCCGTGTTAACGCCCAGATCAAGGGAGGACGTCATTCCCTTCGAGAAGTACATCAAGGGAATGCTGGAGTGAAGAGATGATGGCCCTGGAAGAGCTAAGTGGACATGTGTTCAACGTTGGGATGTACCTGCTCTTCTTCGCTCTGTCGATCGCATTCCTCACCGGCGCACGTCTCGTTGCCAGAAAGGGATCGACGACCTCCTTGGTCGGTGCGAACGTGGCAACGATATCACTGGGAACTGCCTTGATTCTCCTCGGCCGATGGTTCGATATCGCCTACGCCAGGGAGATAACTTTTGCCCTGATAGTCTTCGGAGCCGTCGGAATAATCATGTTTGCCAGAATACTGAGGGAGGGAACCTTTGAATGATCGATCTGGCACCGTGGGTTTCCATGGTGCAGGGCACGGTGATGGTGGTCGGATCGATTCTCATCATGGTGGCCTGCGTCGGACTCTGGCGCTTCAAGGATGACGTGGAGAACGTCCTGTACGCCAGGATCCACATAATAGGGGTGGTGGATGTCTCTTGCATCGCCATACTCCTAGTCCTGGATTATCCGCTGGTGGCCCTGACCTACTTCTTGCTCATGCCCGTTGCTGGCCACAGCATAGCCAACGCTCGCTACCACATGGCGAAGGAGGCCAGGGAAGAATGAGCGTGCCCATTGTCGATCTGCCCGTGTATGCCCTTATCGTTGCGTCAATCGCCATCGCCATACTTTCCCTGATACCAAGGGATCTGTACAAGGCGGTCATAGTGGGCGGCGGCATCGAGGGCCTGTCGCTGGCAGTCCTGTTCATGAGGCTTCTGGCCCCGGATGTAGCCATTACCCAGGCGATATTGGCCTCGGCTCTTCTGCCGGCCTTGATGTTCATAGCGGTATACAAGACGAACAGGTGGGAGAGTTGAGTCTCATCAACATCCAGACGGCATCCTTCCTCGGCTCCATCAGCCTCATCCTCATCGGAATCGTCGCAGTCCTCTTCATCGACAACCTGATAAAGAAGGTTCTCGGGATGATGTTCCTCACGGATGGCGTCAACCTGTTTCTGGTCACGCTGGGCTATCGCCTGGAGGTCCCGGGCGGTGCGGTGGTCCCGATCTTCACGGAGGCCTTCTACAGGGCCCAAAACAGCACCATGGCTGCCGCAGCGATGGAGTTCGCCAACAGAGCAGGCTTCTGTCTTCCGTACGCCTTGGTGCTAACGAATATCGTCATCGGGGCCGCGACCATGGCCGTCGTGCTTGGCCTGATCATCAAGCTGTACCAGAAACACGGTAGCCTTCGGGCCTCCGAGGTCCTGGCGGAGGTTGGTACGAGTGGCTAGCCCACTGTTTTCCCTCAAGGAGACCGTTCCTCTCTTCGTCGTCATCCCCATCCTGGCCGCCGTGCTTTCCAACTTCCTCTACAGGAGGACTAGGACTGTCAAGGTCTTGGCTGCCCTCGGCATGGTCGCTCTGGTGTCGCTACCCTTCTTCACGGCGCTTGAGAGCACCTACTACGTCTTCGGCGCCCACCCGAAGGTCGAGTATTTCCTGGGAGGATACCTGCCGATGGCGTTCAACCTGGGAATTGCCTATCACTACACCCAGGTTCAGATGGTCCTGCTTCTGGCCTTCGCGGTCATGGCTGCATTAAGCGTGGGCGTCGCGATGGTGATGCACGAGAGGATATCCGGCGTCTATCTATTCCTGCTCTTGATGGCCATATCGACCGCCTGCGCTGTGTGCCTGGTGGACGACATCTTCAACCTGTTCGTCTTCTTTGAGATCTGCACGGTGGCGCAGGCGGGCATCGTCGCGAGCTTGCACGAGCAGGGTGCCTTCAGAACGGCGCTGAAGTACATGCTTCTCGGTTCCGTCGCCGGAGGCATGCTGCTGCTTGGCATAGCCTTCCTGCTCTCCGCAACCGGTGTTCTCAACGTATCGGACATGTTCCTATACTTCTCGACCATGGCGACCCAGCGAGATGCCCCCATGGTCTTCATGGGATTGGCGCTGCTGGTCTTCGCATGGACATACGGGGGCGGGTTGCCGCCGTTTCACACGATCAAGTCGGAGCTGTACTCCCGGGCCTCGGCGGAGGCGGGCGCGATTCTCCAGGCCATATCCAAGATACTTCTAATCTCGGTTGGCATCATCATCGCGCGGCTCTTCTTCTGGCAGCCCGCCACATGGCAGGCAATGCTGATCCTTGCTACGTTCGCCATGGTCGTTGGGGGCGCCATGGCCATGGTCCAGAATGACTTCAGGCGGCTCCTTGCCTATGTGGCCGTGAACCAGGCCGGCATAGTCGGGATCGGCCTGTCCTTCTTCAGGCGGCTTCCCAACTATTCGACGGGGGTGTATGCTTGGGGCCATGAGGGGATGGCCTATGGTATCTTCCACGGCTTCAACGAGATCGTCGTCACATCCGCCCTCTTCATCAGCGCAGGCGTGATCCTCCATGCCTACGGACACACGGACATGACCAGGATCAGGGGGCTTCTCGGGCGCAGTAGGGAATTCGCCTTACTGACCCTCATATCCATGCTGGCCGTTGCCGGGGTGCCGCCGTTCAACTGCTTCCAAAGCGAGTGGCGGCTGATCCAGTTCGCGTTCGCTCATGGGTTCATGACCGTGGGGCTGCTGATGGTCGTATCGACCGTCATGGTCTTCTACGCCCTGGCGAAGGCCTTCGTTCTGGTCTTCCTTCGCCCTCTTCCTGTGGGCGAGGAGCCAAAGCCCCTGGAGGTCCCGTTCGCCATGATGCTGGTCCTGCTGGTGGCCTTGGTGATTGAGGTGTTCTTCGGCCTCCTTCCCAACCTCGCCATAGACCCAATCATGTCAGGACTCGGAGTCCTTTTCGGAGGCTAGCGAAATGTCAAAGATTGATGAGATTTTCGACTACATCTTCAGATCATCGCTGGATTCGAGGGAAAGCTCCGAAACGAAGGAGAAGAGCTATGTGGTCGGGTCCTTCTTGGGCATTGAGATCCCGGCCATACTCCTGATCATCAGCCTCTTCTCCATCTTCAACCTAGGCCTGGCCCTCGGTCTTCTCGGCATGGCGATCCTTGCTCTGTTGGTCATCAATAACCTCCCGGCGGGGGCACGCATGAGGTTCGAGATGTCTGACGATTTCGATTCCATGGCGTTCTACGTGATGGTCGTGCTGTTCGCCATCACGATTCTGATTGTCTGGTCGTGGTCAGGATGAAGCCCAGCGGCGGAAGATCATTGCTCATATTCATATTGGTGGCGGGATTCGGCGGACTCCTGTTCCGGGAAGGCCTGAGGCTCGCAGAGGTCGCCAGTACGACTGGCCTCGGCATGTACGTGGCGAGGATGTACAACTTCCTCGGCGCTTTCATAGCTCCCAACCAGATAACGGTGGTTCTATTCGATTGGAGGGGCCTTGACACCCTCGGCGAAGCCCTGGTCTTGGTGACCGGGGTCATAGTCACCGCCATGCTTTTCGGCAGAGGGGCCCTGTCCAAGGGAGAGGAGGTTCTGGAGGAGTTCGCCGGAGGCTTGGAGAGGAGTCACGACTCCCTCATAATCGGGCTCTTCGGATACCCGGTCATCATAGCCATCATAGCTTACGGGATCGTGATCACCCTAGGCGGGCACATCACTCCGGGAGGCGGATTCCAGGGAGGCTCCATAGTCGCGACCGGGTACCTCCTGGGCGTAATGGGCTACGGGCTGAAGAGGAACCCCATCGGCATGAGGCATTCGGCACTATCGTCCTTCGAGACGATGGGCGCCCTTTTGTTCATCCTTCTGGGCCTACTTGGCCTAGTCACCACGGGATACTACCTCTATAACACCGGCTCAAACCTGGGGTACGAAGAGCAGATCGCGGACAACATAGTCGATTCCCACTATGCTCCGAGCCAGACCGGAGTCGCGGCCGATTTCAACTACCCCGATGCCCCCGACAGGCCCTACTATGGTCCAGGCATCCTGCCCTTCCTGAACATCGCGGTTTTCCTCAAGGTTCTGGGCGGCCTGTCGACTCTGGTCCTCGTCCTAACGGAGGCGAAGAAGAGATGAACCTTGCCCTGCCCTTCGGCGAGATCATATTCGCGGTTTTCTTCGGCTTCCTCCTGGGATCCAGGCTCAGGTCGACAACCGGCGAGGGCAGGGTGCGCGTGGGGTACGTGTTCGGCCTTCTCGGAGCCATCTTCCTCTACGGATCATACGACTTCTACTACTACAGGATCGGAGGCACCGTCCTTGAGAGGGCGGCCTACTGGCCTGGGCTCTCCGGCGCGTTTCTCTTCGGCATAATCGGCCTCATCCTGGGAAGGGAGCTGGTTGGTCGCAGGGCGGGCGATACCGAAGGGGGGAAGGCGTAGTGTTCGTCACCACCTCCGACTGCAACAAGTGCGGCGACTGCATAAGGGAGTGCCCTACCAAGGCCATCATGGAGATGGGGGGCCGGGTTGTCAGCTGCATCACGTGCGGGATGTGCGCTGACATATGCCCTACCAAGGCCATAACCATGAACAAGTACGGGGGCTACGTCTTGGACAAGGCGAAGTGCACACAGTGTGGTCTGTGCAAGGCGGTATGCCCCATGAGCATCATCCGCATGGAGCCCTTCCCCGTTGGGATCTGTACCAGATGCGGTAAATGTGTGGATGTATGCCCAGTGAATGCTAGGCTCGATGGCGGAGCCTTCCTCAAATACAGGAAGGAGGAACTCATCGACAAGCTCCTCGACCTGGCGTACATAGAGAAGACGGCGGAGGAGATAAAGAAGGATCTGGAGAAGGAGAAGCCTCCCAGAAAAGAGCTCTCCAAGCGCAGCATCAAGATCGATCGGGACAAGTGCATCAGATGTCGAAGGTGTGAGGTCGTCTGTCCGGCAACTGCAATAAGATTGCACGTCGAGACGGAGGGCTGTACGCGGTGCGGGAGATGCGTCGAGGTCTGCCCCTTCAATGCCGTGGATCTTGACAATTACCAGATGCTGAAGAGGTGTACGCGGTGCCTCAAGTGCGTGCCCGAATGCCCCCAGAAGGCCATCTACGTTGACAGAGGGGAAGTGAAGATTAGGCCGCCCCAGGGAGAGATCAAGGGCACGATCACATGGTGCGCCAACTGTGGAATCTGTGAACTGAACTGTCCGACCAAGGCCATATACGAAGACCGAGGCAAATACCTCAACGACCCTAGCCTGTGCATTAGATGCGGCAAATGCGTCGAGGTCTGCCCGATGCAGGTGAGAGTCGAGAAGGATGGAATATTCAAGGGAACCTGCATCCTCTGCGGCAGATGCATCAAGGAATGCCCGGTTCAGGCGATATCCTTTGCGAGAGTGAACTGGGATGGCGGGGTCACGGAGGCCTGCACCAGGTGCGGGACCTGCTCTCTGGTCTGCCCCACCGAGGCCATAACGCTGATGCCAGGGAGAAGCGTCGAGGTGGACATGGACAAGTGCATAATGTGCGAGACCTGTGCTTCCTACTGCCCGTACGATGCAATACCGATTCTCACATCGCTGTCGAAGAAGAAGGTCGTCGAGGGCTTGACGCAGGTGGACAAGAACCTGTGCGTGAAGTGTATGCTCTGCGTCAAGACCTGTCCTCACGACGCAATCGACGAGAATATCAACGTCGATCCAGAGAAGTGCGTTCACTGTGGCGCCTGCGCCCAGATATGCCCTGTGAACGCGATCAAGGTCTGGAGAAGATTCGACAACGGCGTGGAGCTCGGGGAGAGGTGAAGCAGGATGAGCTTTGGAGTCTTCCTTAGGGTGATTGCGGGAGGCATATACACCAACATGGCCAGAGTTATGTTCAGGGCAGACCGGGTCACGAGCATGGATCTCAGGAAGAAGATCCTGACCGGCTCGGTGAAGCCTCCGATCACGGAGAACTGGCTTGGTTGCCTGGGGTGTGGGGCCTGCGCCAACATCTGTCCGACCAAGTGCATAACCATGGTGCCTGTTGAGAAGCCCGTGGAGATAGTGCCGGGTTACGTCAAGAGAAGCGTGCCTGAGATAGATTCCATGAAGTGCATATACTGCTTCCAGTGTCATGACAACTGCCCGGTCACCGCCCTTTTTGGCCTTCCGGCAACCATTCATCCCCGAGAGGTGGCCAACCCAAGGGATCTCGATGTCATGACCAAGGACCCGACCCAGCTTCTGAAGAGGCCCATCAAGATCCCCGAACAGAAGATCGTGGAAATCCAGAAGCTGTTGGCAGATGAGGCAAGCGAACTCCTGCGGAGGGAAAGGCCGTGAAAGCCCTGGCACGGAAGCGGGCCATTCACGTGATGGTCGTCTACACGGGTGGCTGCAACGGTTGCGACATAGAGATAGTTGCCTCAGTCTTCTCTCCCATACACGACATCGAGCAGTACAACGTGATGCTCACGTGGAATCCCAGGGAGGCCGACATCCTGCTGGTCACCGGGCCCGTTACCCGGAAGATCGCGCCGGCCCTGAAGGCGATCTACGATGCCATTCCTGAGCCGAAGGTTGTGGCTGCGGTGGGGGCCTGCGCGATCAACGGCAATGTGTACAAGAACCTCGGAGGCGATCTGGGGTCGAGCTGGGAGATAGTGGGCCCCGTCGAGAACATCATCCCGGTCGATGCCAAGGTGCCTGGATGTCCCCCCAGACCGGAGGACATCATTTCGGCCGCCGCGGTCGCCGTCAAAATACTGTCTGAGAGGTCCGACTGATGTCAGGCGATCTGAGCGACTACTCGGATTTCATGGGAAAGGGCAAGGCCCGTGAGACGGCCTTCGAGTGCGAGATACCGGTTGGGTTCAATCATTCCGCCCTTCTGGAGCCATACAGGACGAGGTACTTCGTGGAGGACGAGATCGTCAAGGACTGCGAGATAGAGGTCGACCCGGCGCATCGAGGAATTGAGAGGATACTGGAAGGCATGCCGGTGGAGAAGGCGCAGATCATAACCGAGAGGATATGCGGAATCTGCAGTCACGGACACCTGTGGAACTCGGTGAGGACCGCAGACTCAGGGCTGGGCATAGATGTCCCGGAAGCTGCGCATGCCATAAGGGTTCTCGGCGAGGAGCTGGAGAGGCTGCACAGCCACCTGATCTTCATCGCCCATGCCTGTGAGGTGCTTGGACACGAGACGTTCGCCTATCGTAGCTTCCTGTTGCGTGAACCCGTGATGGAAATTCTCTACATCATCTCGGGCAACCGCGTCCATTACTCCATTCCGGTTCTGGGCGGGGTGCGGCCGCGGACCCAGATAGCCCAGTGGAAGGCGGACAAGATACTATCCGTCATGGACAAGCTGGAAACTGACCTGAGAAGATTCGTTGACAGATTCCTGTCCGATGTAATGGTCACATCAAGGCTCAAGGGCGTCGGCGTCTGCGACAAGAGGATGGCCGAGAAGTACCACGCCGTGGGCCCAACTGCCCGGGCATCAGGAGTCGAGTACGATCTCAGGACCCAGATGAAGGAGTACAAAGCCTTCGACTGGGATATGGTCGTTCTGGATGATGGGGATAACCTTGCTCGCGTCGCGGCCAGGGCGTTGGAGTGTTTTGTTTCCGCCAATATAGTTAGACAGGCTGTCGAAAAGGCCTCGGGCCATGCCGACGTGTTGAACCGGGACTGGGAGATCGGACCCATGAAGATGCAGCACTCCTACATAGAGGTGCCGAGGGGCGAGCTCTACCACTCCTACGCCCTGGACGAGAAGGGCAGAATCGAGCACTACATCGTGCGGACGCCCACCGTGACGAGCCTGGCCACCATGGAGATGGCTTGCATCGGCGACCAGCTGACGGATGCCGTCGTGACGCTGGCCAGCTGTGATCCGTGTCTGACATGCTGCAACAGGTTCATCGTCGTAGACGAGAAAGGGAGGCAGAGGGAGATGGGCCTCGACGACCTCAGGAGGCGTCGGCCGTGATCGAAATCGACCCAGAGAGGGTTGCCGCCATACTGATCGCATCCTTCGGGATCCCCATGGTGGCGATAGCCTACTCCACCGTGCTGCCCGGCCTGGAGAGGAAGATACATGCCAGGATACAGCAGAGAATCGGGCCCGGGATACTGACGCCCGGGTTCTTCAGCCTCCTTAAATTCGTCTTCAAGCATAAGCCGGTGATCAGCTCGCCCATGCCGGGTCTCTACAAGTGGAGCCCAGTCGTGGGCGTTCTCGCCATGTATCTCATCGTGATGTTCACGACTCCACAGTGGGCAGGCATTCTGGGGCTGGGGAGCCTTGTGGCCATAGTGGGGCTGCTGAAGGTGGAGGAGCTCGTCTACATCATCATGGGATACCTTTCCTCCAACATACTCAGCGTCAGGCTGCCTTATCCCGACCACGCCAAGGGATCGAAGTGGCCCCAGGCAACCCAATCGACCCTTGAGAACTGGGGCTCGGTGAGGATGTGGAAGATGGTGATGTTGGCTTCCCTGCCGCTGTACGTCGCGATGTTCATCCCGGTTGCCTGGACCCGGTCCATCAGCATCGTGGACATAATCAACAGGCAGGCCGGATGGCAGTCCTTCATCTTCACGGTTCCCGGTGCCATAGGCGCCTTCGTCTATCTGCTGGGATACATGGCCATCCTCAACGAGTACCCCTTCTCGATCGGAAAGGCCAAGGCCGACTTGGTGGAGGGACCCATGCTGGAGCTGGCGAGCAGCTGGAGGGCGGCTTACTATGCCATGCGGGCGTTGACGATGTTCGCTGTCTCAAGCATCTTCGTGACCCTATTCTTGGGTGTACCGCTTGATCCCTTCGACGGCGCGACCCTGCTCCTCCATCTGATCCTTGTCCTGATCCTGCCCGTGGCCATGTCGGTTCTAAGCGGGTTCAGCCCGATCCTGACCTTCAGGCAGCTGGTGCCCCTGTCGACCGTGGCCACCCTGATCGGGTTCTTCACCTTCGTAATAACGATCGGAGTCTGATTGCCGTGAAGTTCATATTCGAACCTGGCAAGGTCATAAACCTGGGAGGATACATATGCGAGATCGTCGCAAAGCTGCCTTACCGGGATATCGTCGTCGGCAATCCTTCCAAGGAGATCGTGAAGATCGACGTCCCGATCTACTCCGAGGAGATGGTCGGCTCCATCCGTGAACTCGGATTGATTGTTCGGACCGTCAAGGAGGGGGAGGACCTCGTTGACGCAATAGAGAAAGTCAAGAAGGCCGTGGAGGCCCTTTCGTCCAAGGAGGGGAAGGCGTGACGAAGGAGGAGCTGGAGCCCTGGACGGGCCCGCAGAGGTCGCTCCCGGTGCTGGTCGGTTTCCTCTGGGTTCTAGTCGGAGCGGTGACCATCTTCCTGTCATTTCCCGATCCGATCGAGCACTGGACGCTTGTCGTCTGGGGGATCGCCATAGTATTAGGCGGCTTGTTCGTACTCTACCTACGACTGGCCGTTCTGCCCAGCGTGCGCAAGCTCTAGATCGTTTCGGATCGCCTCGCCCGCACCGGAAGATTAATAGACGAAGCAGATCTCGTTCGCTGCATGGCGCGCGGATCGGCAAGGAGATATCCTCAGCCCTTCAGGGTCTTCTACGATGATCTAAGCGGCCTGCCTTCGAAGGACGTACATGCTCTCCTACGACGCAGGGATGGGATCTGGGCAGGAACCTCTGCCGGCATTGCCAGGTTCAGAAGGGGAAGGTGGCAGGTTGCATCGAGCAGGGGATGGCCTAAGGGAAGGGTGGAGGGACTTTTCGGAACCGGTCAGGGCACGGTGGTCGCGCGGTGCGATGGGGAGACCATGGTTCTCTCCGACGGGAGATGGTCGCGCCAGGACGGGCCGAAGGCACTGGTTGGTGCAGCCGAGGATCAGAGGAACGTGCTCTGGGCATTGGGGGAGGACGGGCTGTGGAGCTTCGAGGACCGTACTTGGCATCATAGAAAGGACAATGACGACGGGGTTCGCTTCACCGACTTCATCTGGCAGAGGAAAGGAAGAGGGGTGGCCTCGAGCCGGGATGGCCTCTTCTTCCTGCAGGGAAAGCGTCTGTACTGGTACATAATACAGGCTCGCCAGGAAGGGCTGATCGGCAACGATGTGAGGAGCCTGTGCGAGGATGAATGGGGCCACGTATGGGCCGCCACCGACCGGGGCATCTCCATCTATATGCCACCTGACGGATGGTGCAGTCTGACCGGTGCCGATGGCCTGCCCATAGAGGATCTCACGCGGGCAAGGACGGGCAACGGGGGCACGATCTGGTTCGGTACTCCGTACGGACTTCTCAGGCTTCGCGAAGGGAGGTGGAACTACTATGCCTCCAAGCGCTACCTCCCCAGCGATATCGTTCAGGACATCCTGCCCGGACCAGACGGCGACGTCTGGGTCGCGACGCCGGAAGGGATCTCTCACATCGGGTTCAGGGACATGAGCCTCTTGGAGAAGGCGGATCACTACTCGGGACTTGTGGAGAGACATCACAAGAGGCGCGGATACGTGACGCAAAGGTGGCTTAAGGAGCCGGGGAATCTGGAGTCCGGGATGGTGGAGATATCGGACAACGACGGCACATGGACGGGACTCTACCTTGCGGCCCAGTGCTTCCGATACGCAGTCACCAAGGATCAGGCCATCAAGCCCCTAATCTCGGAGTCCCTTGACGCATTGCTGTATATGGAGAGGGTGACGGGCATTCCGGGATTTCCGGCCAGGGCCATCAGAGTCAGGGGCGAGCACGGCTTCGACAACGGGCATCCGGAGTGGCACAAAACCCCCGACGGTGAGACGGAGTGGAAGGGTGACACGAGCTCGGATGAGATCGATGCCCATTTCTTTGCCCTTTCCATCTGCTATGATCTTGCGGCGGATGAGGGGGAAAGGGATCGGATAAGGGCGACGGTGGGTAGGATCGCCGATCACATCCTGGATAACGGATTGTTCCTGCTGGACTGCGATGGCAAGGCGACAACCTGGGGGGTATGGGCCCCCGAACTTCTCAACCACGATGATCGCTGGAGGATGCAGCGTGGCTTGAATTCTTTAGAGATCCTGTCCCATCTGAAGGCCGCCCACCACATCACCGGCAACGAGCGGTACCGGGCAGAATACGAGAAGCTGATCAAGGAGGATCACTACGCTCTGAACTCGGTCAAGCAGAGGATCACGATCCTCGGGCAACACACATGGCACGACGATCAACTCGCCATGCTTTCTTACTATCCCCTACTGCTCTACGAAGAGGACCCGGTGATCAGGCAGATCCTGCTGCTGGGCCTGGAGAGGACATGGAGTGATCTGAGGCTGATGCGCTACCCCTTCTGGAACTTCATCTACGGCGCGGTGACGGGAAAGCCATGCGATGCGGAGGCAGCCGTGGACTACCTGGCCAGGCTGCCCTTGGATCTCGTGAAGTGGACCATCAAGAACAGCGTGCGCGCCGATCTGAAGAGGGACCCGGAGGACCCAAGCCTGGTCAGCGTGCCGATCGCGGCCGATGAGCGTACAATTGAGAACTCGGATGGCTGCTTCTTCCGGATAGACGGAGGGGCCAACGGCCTTGCCGCGCAGGATGGGACCATATACCTTTTGCCCTACTGGATGGCAAGATACCACGGCTTGATCGATGGTTGACTGCCGGAATCGGTCTAGAGCCGCCCGAGAAGCGGCTCAAGGTATTGAAGGGCTCTACTGGCAGCCAGCGGGGGATCAGGTGCGTCGAACAGGTCAACCGTGAGGTACCCATCGCGGTGGTGACGGGCGATGTGCGACAGGGTTGCGGCCAGGTCGATCTCCCCCTCCCCCGGGACCAGATGTCTGTGAATCCGGCCCGCGATGTCCTCGACGTGGTAATGGACGATCTCCTTGGCATATCTCGGCAGGAGCGCTTCCATGGATTCCCCCACGCAAACGGCATGCCCGATGTCCAGGTTCATGCACAGAGATCTGCCGTATGCGAGTTTGTCTCTCAGCCGTTCGAAATCCTTGGAGCCCTCAACCAACAGGCGGGGCTCCGGCTCGATGGCTACCTTCACATCCGATCCAGCGATCTCCAGGAGCGAGTCACAGGCCCCAGCAAGGGCATGCAATCCCCCCGGAGACCCGGCTGGTGCCGACGAAACGATGAAGATCCCTGCCCCCAGTTCCACGGCCGCCTCCAGCTCCCTGCATATCAGTTCAGCGTTGCGGTCGTCCAGAAGGTTCCTGTGGTCGCTGAAGGAGGCTATCTCGAGGCCTTCGCCCGATGCCGACGAGACGGCCGATCGAACGGCCCTCTTCATGGGCGGATCGCTGAGCCCGTGACACTCCAAGCATAGCTCTATGCCGTCGTATCCGATTCGGGCGATCTCGTTCAGCGCGCTCCTCAGGTCCAGGTTTCTGAAGGCAACGGTTCTGTAGCCAAGCTTCATCCGGGATCCGGTGTGCATGGCATCCTGGGGTGATAAGTGAATGCCCTTTGGCACATACTTAGGCCTTCTCCATCGGACCTCCGTGCCCGGTGTCACCGTTATAAGGTGCCCGGCATTGGCGGGGCCATGATGCCAAAGATCCTTTTTGCTTTGAGCCCCGCGCTCAGGGATGAGATATTCAGCCGGGAGTCTCTGAGAAGAGCGGAGTCCTTCGCGGAGACGCAGTACTTCGGTGGCCCCGGGGACATGGATCGCGAACAGCTGTTGGCTGCGATATCCGATCTCACCGGGCTTGTGACAGGCTGGGGATCCCCCAGGGTGACCGAAGAGATCCTGGCGATGGCTCCCCAGCTTCGGATCATATGCCATTCTGCCGGGAGCGTCAGGCCCTACGTCTGCGACCAAGTCTTCGAAAGAGGCGTGTGCGTCACCAACGCTGCCTCGGCGATCGCAGTATCAGTCGCGGAGACGACCATAGGCTTGATGATAGCGTCCCTGAGACATCTCTGCGAATACAATGAGCATCTTTGGAAAGGCGGGACCGGCAAATTCGACCCGGGCCCGACGCATGAGTTGACGGGGAAGACCGTCGGCATCGTTGGGATGGGGGAGGTCGGCCGGAGGGTCATTGCCCTTCTGAAGGCCTTCTCCTGCAGAATCCTCGTATTCGATCCGTACAAGTCCGCGCAAGAAGTCGAAAACGCGGGAGGGCTGTCAGCTTCCCTGCAGGACGTTTTCGCCAGATCCGACATCGTCTCGCTCCACGCCCCGGACATCCCTTCGAACACGCATATGATCTCGAAGAGTCTCCTCGGACTCCTTCGCGACCACGCCCTCTTCGTCAACACGGCACGCGGACGGCTGGTGGACGAGGAGGCGTTGATCGAGGAGGTTCGATCAGGCCGAATTCACTGCGCCCTCGATGTATTTGAAGGCCAAGCGTCCGAGGTCGCAAAGACGCTGAGCGGGGTCCGGAACGCCATTCTCACGCCACGCATCGCTGGCAGGTCGGTGGAGGCACGAAGAAGGCAGGGGGATGTGGTCGTTGAGGATTTGGAGCTGTTCTTTGGGGGGAAGCGGCCGAGGAATCTCGTCAGCAAGGAGATGATGGAATGGATGGCCTAGGTCGATCGGCGTCATCCGGGTTCGAGCTTCTTACGATCCGCGACCCTCCTTCCCACCAGGGATAGGGCCAACCCCGACCCCAGGACGATGACGATGGTGGCTCCAGGGGGTACACCGTATTCTAGTGATAGCATAAGCCCCGCCGTGGTCGCCGCCATTCCCATGATGGTGGCCAGGGCCATCATGCGCTTCATCTCATGGCTGAACAACCCGCTGATCGTGGCCGGAATTGTCAGCAGGGCGATGACGAGGACCACGCCCACCACCTTGAGGAGGAGCACGACCGTCAGGGCGACGAGGGCCAGCAGGATGATGTATAGCCTCCCGGTCTGCACGCCCGAGATCCTTGCGAACTCCTCGTCGAAGGTGAGGGCTAGGAGCTGTCTGTAGAGCGTCGCAACCAGGGCAGCGATTGTCAGCACCAGGGCGAGCATGAGCCACAGGTCCCGGGTCTTGACGAGAAGGATGTCGCCGAAGAGTATGCTCATTGGATCGGGCACGTAGCCCGGGGCCCTCTTGATGAACAGGATGCCCAGAGCCATGCCCATGACCCAAAGGGTTCCTATCATCGAATCCTCGCGCAGGTGGGTGCGGAGGCTGGCGATGCCAACCGTGACGGCCGTCCCGAGGGCAAAGATGACCGCACCGAGCATGGGGTCAAAACCCATCAGGTAAGCAAGGCCGACTCCGCCGAAGCAGGTGTGAGCAATGCCCCCGCTGATGAAGACAAGCCGCTTCACCACTACGTAGGTGCCTATCATCCCGCAGGCCAGGCTGGCTAGCAATCCGGCAACGAACATGTTCCTGACGAAGGTGAACTCAAATGCTGAGAGCAGATCTGCAAGGATCATCAGTGTTCCCCGAAGACGCGATGGGGAAGCCCGTGGGCGATCAGCTCGACGGGGCATTCGTAGGTCGCTTCCAGATCCTCTCTGGTCAGCTGTTTCTCGTCGTGGACGATCAGCCTGCGGTTCAGACACGCGACTCGTCGGATGTGGGATGATACGACGCCCACGTCATGAGTAACCAGCACTATGGTTACCCGGTCGTTGAGGCTGGCGAGCAGATCGTAGAGGTTGGTCTGGATTCGCACATCCACGCCCGCGGTCGGCTCGTCCAGCAGGAGAATCTGGGGTTTGACTGCCAGAGCCCGGGCGATGAAGACTCTCTGCCTCTGACCACCCGAAAGATCGCTGATCTGGCGATCCCGAAACTCCAGCATGTCCACGGCCTCAAGTGCCTCCACGGCTGCCTCCCTATCCTCTCTGCCATATCCCGGGGCATCTCCTCTGTGGGAGAGCCTCCCCATCAGCACGACGTCCCATACGTTTATGGGGAAATCCCTGTCGTACTTGGTGTACTGAGGCACGTACCCGATCTTCTTTCTGGATCTTGACGGAGGCTGGCCCAGTACCGTTACCTTGCCTTTGATAGGGTTGACAAGGCCGAGAACCGTTCTCAGCAGAGTCGTCTTCCCGCCGCCGTTCGGGCCCAGGATGGCGAGATAATCGCCCTTCGGAACTGACAGGTTCACTCCCTCAAGCACCGGGGCGTGGTTGAACGTGACCCAGACATCCTCGAGCCGTATCACCGGTTCCATTCCAGCTCCGTTGTCCAAGTTCCCACTAGGCGCCGTGCATCCAGTGTCTGCCGACATGACATTCATCACGCAATACCGGGTGGGATCTTATTAAGCTACTCATGGCCGGCCTGTGGGGCCGTCAGCCCACCAGCCCCTCAGCCAGCTTCGCGGTGACCTCCTTGAGGTTATCGATGTAGTTGCTGGCCAAAGGATCTACGGTAACAACCCTGCCGCCGATTTCCCTGGCGATGGTCTCGGCACTTGACTGGGAGAACTGGGGCGAGACGAAGACGACCCTGATCCCCAGCTTCCTGGCCTGCTCCACCACCGCGATCACCCCGGAGGGTCCTGGTTGCTTGCCCTGTTCCTCTATGGCCATCTCCACAAGGCCGTAGGTGCGTGCATAGTATGCCCAGGCCGGGTGGTAGACCAGGAAGGTGGAGCCTTCCTTCCCCTCAAGCCTGCGTCGTATCTCGGCATCTAATTCGTCCAGCCGGGCGAGATAGGCGTCCCGGTTGCTTTCGTAGTAAGCCCGGTTCGCTTCATCCAGGCCTGCGAGGCCCTCGCAGATGTTCCCAACCATCTGCTTGGCGTTCATCGGCGAGAGCCAGATGTGAGGATCCTTGCCGGCCTCGTGTTCACCATGCCCGTGTTCATGATCTTCGATGGATTCGATCAGCTCTATCCCTTGGGAGCAGTCAACCGTCAGCAGTTTCTTGTTCTGGGATTGGATGTTGGCCAGGTATGCTACTTCGAACTCCACCCCGCTGCCAACCTTGAAGTATATCTTCGCCCTGGCCACCTCGGCCATCTGGGTCGGGGTGGGCGAGTAGGTATGGGGATTCTCGTTGGGAGGAACCATCACTGTGATCCTCACGTTGTCTCCTCCGATGGCCTGGACCATCTCCTTCTGGGGTGGGAGCGTGACGACGACGCCTATCTTGCCTTGCTCGGGCTGGGTGACGCATCCAGAAAGCAGGACGGCCGTGAGCATGGCTCCGAAGAGAAGTGGGATCGCTGCACAACTTCGCATCTCGGCATCTCCTCAGATCGGTGTTACCGAATGAAATAAAAATATTACCGTCCGGGCCCCCCCGTCACGTGCTCAGCAAAGCTATCGACCGGGCATCTTGCTGGCGAGCATTGATGTCTTCAGCTGCTTGACTCCGCGAACGGCCATCAGCTCTCCAGCCAGCCTTCTTACCGTCGCGATCCTCCCGCGCACCAAGACGACGATGAGGCAGTTCCCATCATCCCTGTGCACGAAGGTGGTTGAGATTATCGAGTCATGGTGCCTGTGCTGTATCTCGGTGAGCACGCTTTCGGATAGGCTGTCGACGTGATCGGCGATCAAAGTCAGCGCCCCCACGCCCACTCCATCCGGGTCCTGCTCCCACTCGTACCCAGTGATGAAATCCCGCATGGCTAGGCCTATGGCATGTGATCGACCCAAGCCGAGTCTGGAGACAAGTTCGTCGAAGTCCTTCACGAGGTCAGGCGGAGCTGAAATCGAGAATCTGACAACTTTGCCCATGGTGAGCGTGACGATTGCCGGGTCTTAAATCGATGCCCACGATTCTAGGAGTCCGGTCCTCGGGCGACATTTTTCTTCGGACCCGGTAATGGGCGAATCCTTGATCCCAAAGGAAAGGGTGCTGACAGCCCTGGACATGGAAGAGCCGGATCGGGTGCCCACCGGCGAGTTTGCGACGGACTACCCAGTCATCGAGGCTGCGCTCGGTCGAAGGACCTACTGGAGGGCCAAGATGCGCGAGCACAGGGCCCTGTGGTCGGGGAAGAGAGATCTGGTCGTTGAGAGCCAGAAGAGGGACATGGTGGAGTTCACCCGGAAGATGGGCCTAGACATGGTGCCCGTGATCATGGTGCCAGAGAAGGGGAAGGTGTTCGAGAAGCCCAAGCTCATCGCCCCGAACACCTACCGGTACAGGGACGGGAGCGTGTACAGGGTCGCCCAGGGGAGCGGGAACCTGCTGCGCGTCTCCAGCCCGGATGACGGACGGGACTACTCGGTCGACGATTTCGCGTACACAAGGCCTGAGATCGATGAGACCAGCCTCGAGCTGATCAGGCATGTCGTGAGCGAGCTGGGCGACACCCACTTCATATTTGCCCGCAGTCCCGACGGCTCCATCGCGCTCCCGGGAGGCCTCCTCAGCGGCATCAAGCTGGCGCTTCGCAGACCCGAGGTCGTGAGGAAGGCCGTCGAGGTGTCGTTGAAGCACGCGTTGGCCATCGACAGGATCTTTGCTAGGGAAGGCGTAGATGCGCTCGCTCCCGGTGCTGACTACGGATACAACAAGGGAACCTTCCTTTCTCCATCTGTGATCGAGGACCTCTTCTTTCCTGCCATGAGAAAGCAGTGTGAACACGCCCATGCGCTCGGGTTGAAGATCCTGAAACATTCCTGCGGCAACAACTGGCCAATCATGGACCTGTTCGTGCGGGCCGGCTACGACGCGTACCAGTCCATACAGCCCACAGCCGGGATGGAGATCGCAAGGCTGAAGGACACATACGGGGATCGCATAGCCCTCTGGGGGGGAGTGTCCTGCGAACGCCTGGCATCCGGAAACATCGATGAGACCAGGCGTCTGACGCGGCATGCCCTGCAATACGCTTCTCCAGGCGGAGGTTTTATCTGTGCCTCCAGCCACTCGCTCCTAGTCGGGACCAGGTTCGGCAACTACCGCGCCATGCTTCAGGAGATCGGGCGCTTAGGGGCCTACTCGGCCTCATAATCTTTATCAGGTGCGCGTCCGCCTCGGGCGCTGGGCTGCCGGGCTTGATGGGACGGGACAGAAAGGCATGGATCATACTGGCTCTATCCCTTGTCAGCGTGCCCGCGGCACTTGCCCTTTCCCGGAACCATCCGATCTTCCTGCTCGTTATCTCCACGGCCTGGCTGGTATCCCCCGCGCTCTTTGTCGAGGAGAAACCCACCTTCAACCTGTGCCTTTCGATGAGCCTCTTCTTCGTAGCTCTCTATGTGAGGGCCTTGATTGGATCGGCCATGTCGGAGGTTGACCGCAGTTCGATGGTGGCATACCACCTAGAACAGGTCCTTGCCTTTGTGATACTGCTGTTTGCCTCCCGCCATTTCTTCGGACTTGCTATGCTCCGCATGACCCGGCAAGGCCTTGCCAAAGCTATCATTCTCGGTGCCGCGGTCGGCCTGTCATTCGGCTTTGTGGATTACCTTTCGGGGGAAAGGGCCGTCCCGATGCCAGACTTTGGCGTCGCTGGCACCGTTGCCTGGATAGTCTCGCTGTCGCTTCTGGTTGGGATGCAGGAGGAGCTTCTGTTCAGGGGAGCGATCTACAGGCCGGCTCGGAACATCTTTGGCCCCCGCTTGGCTTCATTGTTCCAGGCCTTCATATTCAGCATGGCTCATTACCCAAACCCGATCTCGGCGCTTTCAGCCGCTCTGCTATTCGGGGTGGCCATGGTCCTCCTGGTCGAGAGGACAGGGTCGCTTTTCGCCCCGGTAACGGCGCATGCATGCAATAACGTCGTCTGGCTGATGCTTGCGAGATTCCTCTAGATGGCCCTGGGATCAGCATCTTGATCGTGCATCTTACGATCAGCCGCCGACCAAAGCGCTCCAAGAGGACTTCCTCAACAACTGCTTGCCATCCGAGAAACCGTCCCCCCTCCCTGCTAGATGCCTGATCAGACGGTCGCGCCAGAGATCGACTTCGTGCCTTCTCGCGGGATCTGCTAGGAGGTTGACAAGCTCGCGTCGATCCTGCTCTATGTCAAAGAACTGTTCCTCTCCGGACTTGGGGAAGTAGATGTACTTCCGTTTTCCATCGGTCAGGTAATGCATGGCTTCCTCGTCGGAGTAGGCGGGGCTGTGTTCGCCGTGTAGGTAGGTGCGCCAGCGCCTGCCCCGGATCGCATCGAAGACGCTCATGCCCGTCACCGTCCCGGGCACCTTGATCCCTGCGGCGTCCAGAATGGTGGGCATGACGTCCTGGAGGCCGACTATGTGATCGAACGTTCCCGCTGGCAGATCAAGCCCGTTTGGGTATCTCATGACGAACGGGATGCGGGCCGACCCCTCGTAGGCGTAGGTCTTCCTGTGGAGATTGTGGTCGCCCATCATGTCTCCGTGGTCGGAGACGAAGATGACCAGCGTGTCTTGCAGAAGACTCATCCTCTTAAGCTTCTGAAGAAGCCTTCCCAGCTCGTAGTCTATGTGGGTGCAGGTGGCCCGGTAAGCCGCTCGCATGCGCTGATCCTGGTCGGGCGTCAGCCTCCCCCTCCATGCCGTGATCTCAAAGGGCCCGGGAACGTCGTGTCTGGCCGCCCAATCCCCGATGGGAATGTCGGGTAACCGGCGGTCTATATACATGTCCCAGAAGAACCGAGGGGGATCGTAGGGCGAATGGGGTCGGAGGTGGGATGTCCAGATGAAGAACGGACGTGTCGGGTCCCGTCTCTCGATCTGACGAATCGTCATATCCGTGGTCCAAACGGTGGGATGGAACCGCTCCTCCAGGTGCCAGGGCCTGGCGAGCCAACCGTTGGGGTCGAGCCCGTGTCCGCCCTCCTCCACACCGGGTCCGAGCTCCTCGTTGAGCCAGTCCATGTAGTCGTCCACCCCCGGCCGAAGATCGTGGCAGATGACGTTATGGAAACCGAAGAGTTTCCGGGTCGGGTGCAGGTTGCGCCACCCGACGTTTATGCAGTGGTACCCGTTGTCGGCCAGCACTTGGGCCACCGTGTTGCGTTCGTTCCAGTCGGCCGCGGAGTAGCCGACGAGCCCGCAGACGTAGCTGGCCTGGCCCGCGAGCATGCACCTTCGCGCGCCCGTTGTGGAGGGTATCTCGCTGTAGGCGTTTCGGAAGTAGGCCCCCTGCTGGACGAAGGCATCCAGATTGGGCGTTTCGACTTCGGCACCCGCCAGACCTATGTGGTCGCCTCTCTGCTGGTCGGTCGTGAAGAGCAGGACGTTCGGACGATCGTCACCCATGGGAACCCCGAAGCTGGGGTTTCATCGGACGTTTAAAGATTTCGATGAAGAAGAAGAGAAGAGGATAGAGGAAAGGAAGGATGAAGAGAGGAAGGCGGTAGTTAGCGATGCAGGACTAGGGCATACCTGCTTCGTCGTGTTGTCACATAAATGTGACGGCGGTGTGCGGGAACGTCGTCGTTCGGTTGCGCCCTTCGCATGCGCACCATAAGACCTGTCTTGCGGCTGCCTGGCAACCGGAGTAGTTGTCTGCACATTTGAGCGGGTGACATTGTGAAGATGACTTCCCGACCCCTCCTGACCCCCTCTTCCTTGCCTCGTCCGTTTCTCCCCCAAGGGAGAAACGGGGCAGAATCAAGCCCTACACGAGTAGCCTGAGCCCAGGCAACTCGATGATCGAGCCCCATCCACCCACACAAAGTTGAAGAGAACCATATATATGCGGTTCCCCCCAGCTCCTCGGGATAGAGAGGATCCCGGGAAGGCAGTTCACCTACCTCACAACGAGGCTCGGTGCAGCGGTCTGGGGCCAGCTTAGGGTTGTGGCGGAGGCATCCCTTTTCATTGGCTCGGGGAGGAAGACCGATTGGCTGGTCTCCTGGAGGGTCGCCGCCCGTGCCGTGTCCTGGGTCGTGGCAGACGATCTGGATGCCATGTGGTGGTCCTCGGTGCTCACCCCCAGCAGCAACGAGTACGCCGGAGACGTGTTCATCAACATCCTCCTCCACTCAGCCGGGGCGCCGCTTCCCCGGGATATCCACCAGCTATACGCACTCCGCAGGCTCTACTTCGAATACGGCGTGGAGAGGCTGCTGCCGACCGGCATGCTGGAATTCATCGACGGTCTGGGTGCCAACACCCGGGACATGTATGTGCGCATCGGGGAGGTGGACGATCTCAGGCGGGCCTCCCTCGACAGCTATCGGTCCTACAGCTTCGCGGATGCCACCGAGATCATGGAGCTGGCGATGTCCAGGTTGGGTGACCTCGGTGACGATGCTCTGGACTTGAAGAATGGGGCCCTGTTTTGGATCTACCTTACCCAGTGGGGCACGGCGACCCTCCTCGTCACCGGGTTCCTGGTATGGGGCCTGATGGTAACCCGG
>CAYVLA010000007.1:0-83905 GCA_964452145.1 Hadarchaeota archaeon (SeqCode) | reverse complement strand
GCCTTCCTGGAGGCATCGTCCTGAACCATCAACAGCCACTTGCCCAGGTTGGAGCGATCTTGTCTATCTGGAACCAGTCCAGATGCCACAGGGACATGGAGTGCTTGCGCTCATACCTAACCCATCTGCGCCTCCTCTGCTTTCTGGGACTCTTCCTGGCGTATCCATGCTGGACCAGTACGGCGTGGATCCGGTTGTGAGGGATTCTTCTGCCATGCTCTCTCTGTATGAGGTGTTCCAGGACCACTGCGCAGACGCGATGGTCGTGGTAGGTCTTCAGGATGAGCTGTTCTTCTTCAGGGTCAGGCGGTTTCTTGGGTCTGCCTGGCTTGCGGAGGGTGGGCATCTGGCCTGTGGAGCGGTACTGGGCCCAGAGTTGTTGGAGTCTCCTGGTGGTGATGGAGTAGACCCCGGCAATCGTGGCGTTGGTCATCTTTCCCTCCTTCCTACGCTTCATCATCCACCCGATCTGTGATTGGTTAAGCTTGGCCACCGACACGCCCAAAACAGGGGGGTGAAATGATTTTCGGATAATACACATCCTGGCATCCTGCGAAAGATACTTAACTCGTTCCGAGGCGGAACGAAAGGGGCCTGGATTTGAGGTTTGGCATCTTCGTCATCTTTGTGCTGTTATTGCCCTTAACTCTAACGGGATCTCTTTCCCTGCCGACGGTCGTGGTTGTCAACGAGACGATGTATCCGGGATCCACCATAAGGGTAGAGGGATGGGGTTTCCCGGGGGAATCCGCCTTCTCGATCTACATCGACGATGCTAGCGTTGCGAACGGGACCACCTACAGCGATGGATCGTTCTACAGAGCGCTGGCCCTGTCTCGAAGGATCGATCTGGGCGTCCACAACCTGTCGGCTTCATCGGGATCCCACGAGGCACGAACTCAGATGACGGTTGTTCAGTGGCCGACACAGATCGAAGTGGATCCCTCTTCGGTCCGGCCGGGGAAGGATGTGGTGGTGTGCGGACAAGGGTACCCTCCTCTTGCCTACTGGGAGGGCTACCTGGGTTCCTCAAGGATCTCGGGCGGTGCAACCAACGGCAGAGGAGAGTTTTGCTTTGCCTACACCCTGCCCAAGAACGTCTCCCTCGGCCCTCTTAACATCAGCGTTGCTGCCACCCAGTACACCGGGCCCCCTTCGGCAAGGTTCTTGATCCAGGTCGAACAGTGGGAGCCCGGGATAGCAGTGTCCCCCCAAGAACCGAGCCCGGGCGGCTTTGCAGTCGTCAACGGCACCGGGTTCCCTCCGGGTGCCTTGTACAAGGTCTACATAGACCAGATTGAGATCCTGGCCGGTACAACCGATCTTGGAGGCAGTTTCGTGCGGCCGTTCATTCTGCCACAGATGATCGATATTGGCACCCATGTCGTGGCAGCACGCTCGATTGAGTATACGGGACCCCCCGAGGGGCTTTGCCAGATATCCGTTGTTCAGTGGCCGCTGAGCGTCCAAGTGCAACCTAGTCTGCTCCATCCCGGTCAGGACCTGACGCTCCTGGGCACCGACCTGCCACCGAACGCACATTACACCATCAGCCTGGATGGCATCATCATTGCCTCTGGCGAAGCTACTTCGGAGGGCACTTTCCAGGTCGGATATCACCTGAAGGAAAACACGAGCCTGGGGCCCCGCTGCTTGGTTGTGGTGGCGTCTGGCTACACCGGTCCGCCCGCGGCATCGTACTGCCTGAACATCACTCAGTGGCCCGTGAGCATCTCGATCGAGCCGCGGCCCGTTCACCCGGGCAGCAGGATCATCGTGGCGGGCAGGGATCTGCCGCCTCTGGCGGACTATCGGATCCTCCTCGACTCTGTCGAGGCCTTTGGCGGAACAACCAATGAGACAGGTGGCTTCGCGACCGAATGGGTCATTCCGTCCACGCTCTCCGCGGGGAACCATACCCTCGCGGCCGTCGTGAGCGGCTACACGGGTCCGCCGAGCCGCACGCTTACGGTCGAAATCACCCCGTGGCCGGTCGAAGTGCAGATTCTGCCACCCACCCCACACCCTGGGCAGGTGGTCCAACTTATCGGTTCGGGCTATCCCCCCTTCTCGGTATGCGAGATCCTCCTCGATCGCGTCCGAATCTGCGGCGGCATCGTGGACGAGGAGGGCGCCTTCAACGTGAGTTGTGTCCTTCCAAGGGAATTGGAGCTTGGGACCCACATCATCACGGTCGAGGGCAGCTTCCCGGGCCTGAAAGCGGTGACGTTGTCGGTTCCGATTAGTCGTTGGCCGACCATGATCGTCCTGAGCCCGGAGAGCGGACCCCCCACGACAACGATAACTCTTAATGGCAGCGGTTTCCCACCACACTCGCGGGTTCAGATATTCTGGGAGGGAGTCTACTCCAAGGCCACGCAATGCTCCGATCGCGGGGAGTTCTCGGTCGGCCTGGTTGTACAACACCCCGATTCGAACTCGTACCGAACGCTGGAAGCCCTGGCGCCTGACTACGCCGGGCCACCATCTGTCAAAGCCTTCTTCTGGGTGGGCCGGTCTCCACCCGGATCGGCTATCGATCCGTGCGACATGACCGGACTTGTGCGGTATTCCTACTTCTCGGGCGAGGCCATCTGCGTTGTGGGGGGCATATTCCCCCCCTCCCTGGAAATGGACTGCTATCTGGTCAGAGAGGGTGAACGCCTCTCCCCGGAGAGCGCGGCCGCCCATGCACGAATTCTATCAAGCCCGGCCGGAATCGTGGCGCCCTCGCTGGTGGGCGAGGCTGAAGCCCCCGATATGCTCCGCCTCTGGCTTGACACGAACGGAAACGGCATCTTCGATGCAAACGACGTACTTGGGACCAGCCCAATCCAGATGCTTCATCGCCCCGATCTCTCGCTTACAAACGTGAGCTTGTCCTCGGCCACGGCCGTACAGGGGGAGGCTGTGCTCATCAAGGCAACCGTGAAGAACGAGGGCCAGGCAACGGAGAGCGCACACATCGCAGTCATGTACGGGGAGGAGCGGGTGACATCAGGTGTGGTGGCCGATCTCCAACCAGGCGACACGGGGATGGCCACGCTCAGCTGGGACACGTCCGAGTACCCCGCTGGCACTGGGATCCTGACAGTGAAGATCGAAACCCTTCCCGGAGAGATCGACACCGAAGACAACGAATATGCCGCGGGATGGGTAAGCCTTCTTCCAAGGCCCGACATCGCCCTGCTTTGGTTGATTCCCGAGTCAAGGATCGTGCACAAGGGCAAGGATCTGAGGATCCGGGTTATGGCCAGGAACGCGGGGCTCTCGGCTCAGGCGTTCCGGATCTCACTGTACTGGGGGCAGGAGGAACTGGCTCATCTCAGCGTCAACCTGGGTGCGCAGAGGAGTCAGGCATACGTGTTCGATCTGAGCACACAGTCCATGCCGATCGATACACGGATCCTCGAGGCACGTGCAGAGGTGCTGCCCTACGACAGGGACCCGTCGGACAACTCGATCACCAACGGCACGTTGTCCATCCTCGCACCCAACCAACCCCCTCGAGCTGATGCCGGCGGACCATACACAGGGGTCGTTGGGCAGGCCGTCAGCTTCGATGCATCTTGGAGCTATGACGTCGATGGGCCGATCACGTCCTATCGTTGGGATTTCGGGGATGGCCACTGGGGCCACGGGGTGAAGGCCAGCCATACGTACCTGGAGGAGGGATACTACACGGTTCGCCTGACGGCAACGGACGATCTGGGCGATTCCTCCTCGGATGCCACGACGGCGACGATTGGAAAGGCCCCGATCGAGTGCTGGTTGACGATCTCGGTCATGGATGCCGTCAAACTAACGCCTTTGGCAAACCCCATCCTGACCCTGAACGGATCGACCCACGTCCTGGAAGAGGGTTCCCTGTCCGTCAGACTTGCCGGGGGGGCATGGACTATCTCGATCTGGAAGCAGGGTTACTCGACGATTGACCAGACCATCTTTCTTGACCGGGATCGAAGCATCGCCTACGAGCTTGCGCCCATGCTCGACGTCTATCCGTGCGATGCCATGGGACGGATGAAGACCGACTATTCGGTCTCAGGCCAGGTCTACGTGTGTCTCGACGCTCCGGACCGCTACGCCATGTGTGTGTACGTGGTCCGGGATGGCCAGGCGTTGGACGGCCGGTTGCTTCTGGACGTGACAAGCAACGGTTGCGAGAGCGTCTCTGAGAGTGGGGCTCTGCCGCTCATCGTGTGGCCCGCGAACCTGGTCGAAGGCCGCTATGATCTGGTCTTGGATCTGAACTCCAACGGGATTTTCGATCTTGGCCTTGATGTCCTCAACTCTAGCGAGGGTGCGGCATTCACGATCCCTGATGTCACCACAATGTCGGCCTTCCTCGGCTTGGCCATGCTTGTGTTGAGACACGGGCCGATGACGATGGTATGCAGGACCCAGCGGGCCTGCCGCCCCGAGGACCCCAAGCCAGGGATTTGACCGAGATCGTGACGCGGTCCGGGGAATGGCCGGCGAAGATGCGGCCATGGAAGCAGCCCCGCCCGTAGTGGACTGAGAGAGCAGAGATCTGGATCCTGGACAATGGCCGTTTCCTCCAAGTAGGCCGGGCGGGATGGGAAGTCGGATGGCAGGCGATGGCAACTGGCGGCAGGGTTCAGAAGAAATATATAAGCCGACGGAAGGGCGCGGAGTGGATGGAGACTGTCGCGCCCAAGGCCCGCCTCAAGTGCGTCCAGTGTGGGTACGAGGCCGAGGTCAGTGCGAGAAAGGACCTGACCGTTGGCAAGATGATCCCGGGGCTGTGCCCAGACTGTGAGGGCAACATGATAGTCACGAAGGATCTTACGGCTGCCCAGCACATAATCCCGACGGACAGGGTGCTCCAGATCGTACGACGATACTTCCCGGTTGGCTCCGTCGAGGAGGGCTACAACTATCTTCGATTGGAGGTTGGCAAGCCATACGGGAGCGAATCATTCTCGGAGAATATAACAAGCTTGGAGGCCTTGGGCTTCCTTCCCATCGTGAGACGCTTCGGTGATAAGGAGTTCATGACGGTTTTCCCCAAGGTCGAGGAAACCAGCGTCAGGGTCAGGACGAACCTCATACTGGTGGGCCTGACCATTCTCTCGACATTCTTCGCGGGCCTTTTCCTCACCGGCTTCTTCTCGGGTGCCTCGCCCTTCAGCGTCGCGAAATGGGATGCCGTGCTCTATTCCATCGGCATCATGTCCATACTTGGGCTGCATGAGATGGGCCACAAGCTGGCGTCCATGAAGTACAAGGTCGAGGCAACATATCCCTACTTCATACCGGTCCCCTGGCCTTTCCTACTCGGCACGATGGGGGCAATAATCAAGATGAAGGGTTCCTTGCCGAATCGTAACTCGATGCTGAGGATCGGCTCAGCTGGGCCGATATGCGGCTTCCTGGTAGCCATCCCGGTCACGATGGTGGGCTTGGCCCTCTCGACTCCCGAGGTCGCAGCGATAAGGGGAGGGCCGAGCATCGTCATCGGTGCCTCGGTGCTCTTCAGGCTCCTCAGAGGCATAGTCGTCCCCAATGCATACGGACTGTCTCTCCATCCGTTGGCCGTAGCCGGATGGGCGGGCATGCTGGTTACGATGCTGAATCTCTTTCCGGCGGGCATGCTCGACGGCGGGCACGTGACCAGGGCCGCTTTCGGCATGAGGATCCATCGGATGCTTGGCTACCTTACCGGTTTCTTCCTCCTCGGATTGTTCTTCTCCCAGCAGCTGGGAGGCGCCTCGTTCGCCGGCTGGCTGCTATGGGCCATACTCGCCCTGTTCTTCTCCAGGGTCGGTCACCCAGGATCGCTTGATGAGTCCACGAAGCTGAACACAACCAGCCGGGCCCTGGCCGCGGGAGTGCTGGCCATATTCGCCCTGACGGCTGTTGCCCTGCCCATCAGGCTCGTTGACCAGCCCAAAGTGTACATATCGGCCTTCACCGCCCGCTCCATCTCCGCTTCGAGGGGGCAGTATCTGGTCTACGCCAGGCTGTCGAACGAGGCAAGGCTGAACAAGGTGGAGGGAGTTGAGGTCCGAATCCTTCTGCCAGAGGGAGCCTCGCTCATGCCGGGGTCGGAGGCCGTGGTCAGGATCGCATCGGTCGGCGACCGGGCTGATGCGTCGTGGAACGTGACGGTGACCAACCTGGCACGAGACCAGTACATATACTGCTTCGTTGACTCGGAGAACGGCGGTAGTGACGAGGCTAGGCTTAGGCTCGACCGGGTCTCCTAGTCCACGTCCAGATTCAGGTATTCAGCGATCTCCTTATAGCGGTTGCGAACGGTGACCTCGGTTACCCCGGTTATGTCCGAGATCTCCTTCTGTGTGCGCTTGACGTCCTCAAGAAAGCACGCTATGTAGATCGCGGCGGCGGCGATCCCCGTGGGTCCCTTCCCGGAGCCAAGCCCCTCGTTTATGACCTGCCTGAGTATCTCGATTGCCTTGGTCTCCACAGTCCCCGGTAGGCCAAGCTCGCTGGTGAAGCGGGGCACGTAGTCTATCGCGTTGATGGGCGGAAGGTGGATTGTCAGACCCCTTGCGATCACTCGGTAGCTCTTCCCTATTTCCTTCTTGTTGTGCTTTGTGACCTCGGCAAGTTCTTCCAGAGTCCTTGGTATGCCGAACTGCCTGCAGGAGATGTATATGGCGGACGCGGTGGAGGACTCGATGGACCTGCCGCGGATCAGGTCCCTTTCGACCGTCTTCCTGTATATCATGGAGGCCGCCTCCCTGACATTCTTGGGTAGTTGCAGCTGGGCGGCAACCCGATCGAGCTCGGACAGTGCATACGACAGGTTGCGTTCCACGGAGTTGGAGACCCTGGCCCGCTTGTTCCACTTCCTCAAGCGGTACATCTGGGCCTTCGTTTCGGGTGAAAGACTCCGACCGAATATGTCCCTGTCGCTGTCATCGATCATGGTCGAGAGACCCTTGTCATGAATCGTGTAGGTCATGGGGGCACCGGTTCTTTCCCTCGACATGGTCTGATCGGTATCGAAGGCCCTCCACTCCGGGCCTGAATCGATGATCTTGTCCTCAATGACCAATCCGCACTCGCAGCAGATTATCTCGGCTCTCTTGTAGTCACGCACCTGCCGGAGGGATCCGCACTCGGGGCACTGAATCTTCTTTGGCTCGGTCACGGAGGGTTCTTCTTCGAGATCTCCCTTGACCAGTGGATTGTAGGTTGAGTTCTCATCGCTGGCATAGGACGGCAAGCCTGGATTCAACCTCCCGAGCGGATAGGGAGCGGGCGAAGAGATGTCAGCACGACCATTCTGGCAAAGTTTGGTATCTTACATTCAATGTAAACGATAGTTTCGAAACTCTCTTTTCTTGGAGAATTAGGCAGGGAAGCCTTACAAGAGCGGCTGGCGCTTCCGTCTCCAGAAGGCACGTTACTTATAAGCGCTTTACCTTAAAAATCTATGCACGCCAAGCGCCGCCATTTTGGGATTGGAGGAGTGAGGATTGGCTTATGAGACGAGCGTTGGCATCAGGAGAGGTTGAGGTACTCGACCATCTCTTTGTATCGGTTACGGACCGTCACCTCGGTGACTCTTGCCACCTCTGCGACCTCTCTCTGGGTTCGCTCTTCCTGGTTCGCCACGGCAACAAGGTAGAGCGCGGCCGCGGCGACGCCCATGGGACCCCTTCCGGAGGTCAAGCCCTGATCCACGATCTTGCCCAGTATCTCAATAGCCTGCGCCTGGACCTTGCCGGACAATTTCAGGTCGCTTGCAAATCGGGGGATGTAGTCCACCGGCGAGGTCGGGGCCAGTTTGATCCCCAGCTCACGTGCAAGGAATCGGTAGGTTCGACCGATCTCCTTCTTGTCAACCTTCGTGACAGCCGCTATCTCCTCAAGCGTCCTTGGCACCGAGAACTGTCTGCACGCAACATAAAGGGAGGAAGCCGTCACCGATTCGATCGACCGGCCCCGGATCAGCCTATGCTCAACGGTTCGCCTATAGATTACCGACGCCCCCTCCCGCACGTTCCGAGGCAGCCTGAGCTGTGCCGCGATCCTGTCAATCTCTGAAAGGGCAAAGGCAAGGTTCCGTTCCGTTGAATCGGATATTCTGGACCTCATGTGCCACTTGCGAAGGCGGCTCATCTGGGACCTGCGCTGCGGTGTTAGGAATCGTCCGAAGATATCCTTGTCCCTCCAGTCAATCATGGTGGAGAGTCCCTTATCATGGATCGTGTAGGTCATCGGAGCGCCCCCCCTCTCCCTCCTGTCCCTCTGTTCGCCGTCGAAGGCCCTCCACTCCGGCCCCAGATCCAACAGCCGGTCATCAACGACCAAGCCACATGCGGCACAGGTCACCTCGGCTCTTTCGTAGTCTCGGACTAACTTGGTGCATCCGCACTCGGGGCATCGTGACTCCTCCGCTGGCTCAAGTGCGTCATCATCTACCGAGTCGTAACCCTCCAACCTCCCACCCTCCGATCCTTGGGGGTGAGGCAGTAGACCGTATCCCCGGGCGAGGCATCCGCCTGCCTCTCTTGTCTGCCGACCGATATGTAAGGCTTGCTCGCAGGGCCGAAGACGTCGTTGACCCGGCCTAGGACACGGAACTCCCTGTTCACCACAGTGGCTCCAACAGCAGGTGCTATCTCGCCCTTCACTATCCAATGGCCCGACCGGCTCCTACCAACCACCCTGCCAAGCGTTCTCATCAGAGCACCGTGCCGAGGTGGTGCCGATGGATGCCGCGAGTCGTCGATCAAACGCCGCCCTAGTTCCCCGGCTCCCTTCCCCGTCGGGTCTGGAGGACTGTCATGCCATAAATAGTTTATCCCCTTCCTTTCCGTCCCCTCCCCCCATGTTCCTTCTCTCTCCACAAGCTGCGCCCATATCGCGGCTTCATCGAGACCTCTGCAGCCTAATCTCCTCAGCTATCCGCCGGACGGCTTGGGATCTGGAGGTTTTCGCGCTTATCAGAATCGCTCTGCGCTCAGAATGCCATCTTCTCGGATAGGACTTGCTGCCGATCTCAGGCCCAAGGCCAAGTCGCCGGGCGGCCTCCAGGATCTCTTCGGGCTTAGGAGATTTGACGCACAATCTGCGGGGAAGCCTCCTTCCCAGCCTCCGAGGAAGTTCGGAGTCCATGAAGGCCGGCCAGATCACGATGCTATCCATGCCAGTCCCTCCAACCGTGTTCCCCTATTAGCGGAACGAAAGCGCAGCCACCATGGGATTTCGTCTTGAAGGACCCGTCGGGGCCCTTGACGCCCGTGACGAACTCCTGAAAGCTCTGGTGGCTCCCGACCGGTATCCCCAGGATGCCGTTCGTGGCGAGCTCCTCAACCAATGGGCGAGGTATGGCGGGTGCCCCCGCGGTGACGAGGATCCGGTCGTAGGGGCTCTCCGGCTCATATCCCTTCGTGCCGTCGCCTTCAACGACATCGACCCTTCCTTCATAGCCCGAGGCCTTGAGGTTCCGCCTAGCCAGCTCAACCAGCCGCCGCAGCCTCTCCACGGTGATGACCTTCCGCTCGACGGTCTCGTAGAGCAGGGCGGCGTTGTAGCCACTGCCAGCCCCCACTTCGAAGACCTTCAGACCCTTCCTCAGATCCAGTTCCTCAAGCATTATGGCTATCATAGAGGGGGCGGAGATCGTCTGCCCCTCTCCGATCGGGAGCGGGGTGTCGACGTAGGCGCTTGAGGCAAGGCTGGCAGGTACGAAGAGCTCCCTTGGCACTTGAAGGAAGGCCTTTCTGACCCGATCCGTCACGACGTAACCCGAGGAACAAAGGCTTTCCACCAAGTTGCTTCTTCTCGCTGCGAAATCGATGGGGCCCATCACATTATTACCAGAGCCCGCTCTATAATATCTGATGGATCGTGACAGGTTCAAAGCTAGGGGACATTCGTACATAACCTCCCTCCATCCCACCACGCTCGAATTGACGACGGACCCGGAGATCACCCGAAAGGCGGACTGCATCGTCGGCGTGGCAAGCAGCAAGGGATGCGCGGACATCTCCGAGAAAACCAAGAAGGCAATCCAGGAAGGCAGTCAGATGTTCCTGCTTATGGAGATCCCGGATGCATCGGAGGAGGTAAGGGGCATGGGACACCCAGCCCTTTCGCTGCGACATCCCAGAGAGATGGTCTTCAGAACGAGCCAGCATATCTGTGAGAGAACCGTTTTCATCTCGGCGGACAAGGCCGCCGGAGACTTGGACCGGATCTTCGTTAACGGACTCAGGGACCCTGAGGTCGAGATCGAGGTCACCTTGGGACCCGTGTGACCTACTCGACCACGACAACCGCCTTCATCCTCTCCTTTATCTCCTGAGGCTCATCGGTGGCCAGGCCGAAGTACTGGGCGAATTCCTTGGTGGTCTTCAGAATCCTGGTCCTCCCGCTGGAATAGGCCGAGACGAACTTCCGATCCACCAGTTTCCGCACGTAGTCATACGCCTGGGTGCCGATTATGTTGGCTATCTCGGATTGCTTGACCGGTTGCTTGTAAGCTATCAGTGCAAGTGTCTTCAGAACTGCCGGGGACAGTTCGCTTCTGGGCGAGTAGTTCTGGACCTTGTCGTACATGCCGGTCCTGAGTTGCATGGCGAAGCTATCGTCCAGCACCCTCACCACTTCGATCGAGCTGCCCCTTTCCTCATATTCCAGAGTCAGATACTCCACGAGCTTCTCCACGTACTCCAACGATCTCGTGCCCACGAGACTGGCCAACTCGGCGATCTTCACCGGCTTGCCCGCAGCGAAGAGACAAGCCTCAACCAGGGATTTGTCCTCCTTCAGACTCATTGCGATGCCTCGCTATTCAGAGGTTCGATGTAGATTGCCCCAAAGAACTCCTCCTGCCAGACCCTGATCTTCCCGTCCTTGACCAGATACAACACGTACAGGAAGGTTCTGCAGATGGCGATCGGCTCCCTGCCTAGGAGAATCTGGGAGAAGGTTGTCCTATTGGTAGCGGAAGTGATCTCTACGATTCTCTGGTAGAGCCTTCTGATGGACTCCCGGACATCTATGCGATCTTCGTCGATTATGAGGGTCCGTTCCTCCGTCCTGTCCATCGAGGCAAAGGCCAACTCCTTCTTGTACCGCTCTTCCTCCAGGGCATCGAGCAGGGCCTCGAAGAGCTGCGGAAGCGTCGTCTTCGTGTTTACTCTTCTGACGGGAGGGTAGAGGGGGAGGATGTGGTAGATCTCCCTCAGCTCCGTCTCCTCCTCCTCAGTGAGATCCACCTGATCCGACTGGAGGATGGCCTCCGACTTCAGCCTGACCAGGATCGAGCCGGCCAGAATGGTCCTGGCCGAGATCCTGAGGTCAAGATCTCTGAACTCCCGCAGCTTGTCCATGTACCTGTCGGTGATCTCGATGATGTCGATCTCCCATGGGTTCATCTTTCCCGATACGACCAAGTGCAGGAGAAGGTCCAGGGGCTTTATCTCCCGATCCAGATCCAGCTGCCCATAGTCGAGCTGGAGTCTCAAGCCTCGGCACCTCCGGGTTCAGCTACAGTTCCGCCCTCCACGATCTTCCCGGCCTCCATGCGAACGCCCACGACCTTGCTCACACCGTTCTCTTCCATGCTGACCCCGATCAGCTCATCGGCCTGAGCCATCATGGAATCCCTAAGCGTGACCACGATGAACTGGGAGTTCTTGGAGGTCTCGGCGATCAGCTCGGCCACCCTCTTCACGTTGTCGTCATCCAGGTGGGCATCTATCTCATCCAGAACATAGAATGGCGAGGGCTTGTAGAGCTGGACCGCGAAGATGAACGCCAGGGCGGTGAGAGCCTTCTCACCGCCTGACATGGAGTCTATGACGTTGACCTCCTTGCCAGCCGGCTTTGCCTCGATCTCGAGCCCTCCCTGGAAGGGATCATCGTGATTCTCGAGAATGAGCTTGCCCAAACCACCCGGCGAAAGCTTCGCGAAGATCCGACTGAAGTTGGCGGCGATGTTGTCAAAGGCCTCCATGAAAACCTGCCTCTTCTTGGCCTCGATCTCGTTCATGAACTGAAGGATCGCCTCCCTCTCCTCCATGACCTTATCACGGCGCTCCTTGTACTCATTGAACTTGGCCTCGGTCTCCTCGTACGCCTCGATGGCCCTCATATTCACCGGTTCGAGTTTGGCTCTTTCGGCCTCAAGGGCCATCATCCTCCTGGACAGCTCTTCCAGATTGTCTATCTCTATCGGCTCATACTCGTAGTCGACCAGCGAAAGCTGGTGTTCCAGTTGGTGGATCTCAACATCCAGCTGACTCCTCTCATAGACTAGGGAGTTCACGTCGACGCTGAGCCTGTTCTTGTCTTCGACAAGTGAGTCCCGTTTCTGAACGAGTTCGCTGTGCCTCTGCTTCTTCTCGTAGATATTCATCTTCAGCTCTTTGATCTGCTCTCTGATCTCATCCTGAGAGGTGGAGATCTGGGAAAGCTCCTTTTCCAAGCTGGGCACATCCCTTTCGATCTTGTCTTTTATGATCTGCAGCCCGGTCATGGATTGCCTAGCAGCTCGAAGCTCCTCCTGGCTGCGAGTGCTTGCTTCCCTGAGCAGTTCGACCTCCCTTTCGAGCGCGGCGATCTCGCTGCCTACGCCTGAGTGGGATTCCACCCTTTGACTCACGGCGCTTGAGAGAGCCCGGTACTCCTTCTCACGCTCTCTGAGCTCCGAACCTTCGATCCTCTTGAGGATCTCATCCCGTTGTTTCTCGAGTTCGTCTAGGTCCTCGGAAGCCTTCTTTGCCTGTCCATCAGCCTCCTCGGACCGGACGGACAACTGCTTCAGAGCTTCCTCGGCCTCACCTATCGCACTGCTGGCCTCGGCCAGTCTGCGTTCCGCCCGAGAGATCTCCTGCTCAAGTAGTAGTATCTCATTTCGCGCGCCATCGATCCGTGCTTGATGTTCGGCCCGCTTGCTCTCTCTGCTTACAAGGGTCGACCTCAGGTTATCGAGACTGGCCGAAAGGGCATTTCTTTCCTGGGTCAGCCCGCCGATTTCGTCCCGCAGGCTCGCAAGATCCTTCTCCGAGAAGCTTAACATCGGTCCAAAGCCCGATGCGAGGGGATCGTAGTGTCCTCCCGACACGGCTCCGGAGGGATCGAGGATCTCTCCGTTGAGGGTCACGGTGCGGAGCTTCCTCGGCAACTTGCTGGAGGAATCGAGATCCTCGGTGACCACGGTGCTCCCCAGCACGAACTCGTAAGCGGGTTGAAGCGCATCATCGAACTCCACCATATTCAAGGCAAGATCCACAACCCCCTTCGCGCCCAGGAACGCCTGATTCAAACCGACTCTTTCGATATCCCTGAGGGGAATGAAGGTGGCCCATCCAGCCCGATTCTCTCTGAGAAGACGCATGCAGGAGGATGCGATTTCCCTGTTCTCGACGATGATGAAGTCCGATAGGTGACCAGTTGCTGCTGATATGGGTACCCTGTACTCCTCGGGCACTTTCGCCATTTCGGAGACCGTGCCTATGATGCCGGGCAGGGATCCATCATCCCTCTTGGCCAACAGGAATGCGACCGCCCTCTTCATGGGGTTCTCGCTCTCCTTGGCCGCACGCAAGAGGGCCTCCATTCTCGCCTCCTGGTTCGATTTCTCCTGGAGATCCCGGGCTGTTTCCGACAGCGACCGATTGGTTCTGTCCAGCTCACCGACAAGCGAGGTTATCTCCTTCCCCAGCACAGCTAGTTGGCCCGTTAGATCCGAGACCTCACCTTCCTGCCGTTTCTTTCTCTCCAGCAAGGCCGACAATCTGGATGACTCGTCCTGCACCGACCTCTGCAGATAGGCCAACCTTTGTCTAGCCTCGCCCAGAAGAACGGTCGCTTGCGAACTCCTCTGTCTGGCGACCGTCTCGGATGATCGGGCCTGCTTGAGGCTTGCCTCCAGCTTCGATAGCTGTTGACGCATCTCGGAATTGGATTCCTCCAGCTTTGCCATCTGCGCTTGGAGTTCGGATTGTCTGGCCCTATAGCCTTCGGTGGCCGCAAGGATCGCCGTGCTCTGCCCCTGGAGCACCCTGATCCTGTTCTCGTTTCCCTTGATTCTATCCTCCATGCCTCGGATCTCTTCCTCCAAGCGGGCGACCATCAGTCTCTGGCGCTCGAGGTTCTCCTTGGCGTTCTTCAGATTCTCCTGGGCTCTGACTATCTGGGCCCGGATCTCCTCGTTCTGCTTTCCAGCCCTCTCAAGGTCTATTTCCTGTCTCTTCTCTATGGTTCTCTGCAGCTCCTCCTGCCGCTCCTGTTCCTTTTGCACCATGGAGTTGATCTCATTGAGAGATTTCTCGATGTCGGCTATGCGCTCCGAGCCTTTCTTGGTTCTTTCCAGAATCGCGTCGTACCGTTCTCTGGACTTCCTGAGTTGGTTGTGCTGAAGCTGCCATCGAAGCTCTCTGACCTGACTGATGATGTCCTGATACCTGACGGCCTCGTCTCTTTCTCTTTCTAGCCTTCGGAGCTGGGAGAGGACCTCGTCAATGACCAGATTGGTTGCCCGTATGTTCTCCTCGGCCTTGGATAGCTCCCTGATCGACCTTTCCTTCTTCAGGTCATATTCCGCAATCCCGGAGAGCTCATCGATGAGCATTCTGCGTTCCAGAGGGCTCATTTTCACCAGCCTGGTTATGTCCCCTTGGAGGACTATGTTGTAGCCTTCCGGAAAGATGCCGGCCATGGCGAGAAGGTCGACCACGTCATTGCGGTTCACACGGCTCTTGTTGGTTCTGTAGACGCTCCTACCGGACCGGTCAACCCTTCGAGATATGACGACTTTGGACTCGTCAAGGGGCAGTTTCCTGTCGGAGTTGTTCAGGTGAAGGGAGACCTCTGCATACGAACCCGCCGGGAAGTGCTGGCTTCCTGCCCATATCAGGTCCGAGAATTTCTCGGCCCGCATGGATTTGGTTGACATCCTTCCCAGTACGAAGCATATCCCGTCAACCACGTTGCTCTTGCCCGAACCATTGGGGCCGACGATGGCCGTGAAACCCTTGGAAAGGGGAATCCCAACCCTCTGGTTGCCGAAGGACTTGAAGCCTCTCAGTGATACCTTCTCTATGTAGACCATGGATCATCGCCGCCACGGGTGTTTCTGGGCCGATGCCCGGCAAGGGTCCGAACCCAATCCGAGTTTATCGCCAGGTTGAACTCCTTCATGCGGACCCTCGAGGAACGGGCATCCACCTCGAGCATGTCGTTGCGCTGCAGGATCTCCAGTTCCCTATCGCCGATCTGCCTGCGCGCGTCCTCCAATTCATGCCATTTGCCGTCCGATATGAGGGCGAGATAGGACAGAAGGCCTCTGCCCCTGGGCCCAAGGAACGCTTCCACCCAGTCATCACCGGGAAACCGCTTCCCGACAACGACGCGGCTGAGCGCTCTCTCTCCATCCTTGGTCAGGCTGTATATCTTCTTCCTCCTCCCTTTCTCGGCCCATCTTTCGGCGACGAGTCTCCCCTTCACCAAGATGTCTATGTGGTACTTGACAGCTTGGGGCCAGAGGCGAAGCAGGGTGATGAAGTACCCTCTATCCTTCGGACCGGATCTGAGTTCCTCGAGTATCTTGAGTCTTTCCGGGCTGCCGACAAGGCCGTATATTCCCTTCTGCTCGAGGGTGCTAACCAAAGGATTCGCCTTTCTTGGGGATTCTCTCAGGCGGAGGCTCCGGATACGTCCCTACATATAAATTTTTTGCATCAATTAGCTTGGCCCAAAACCTTCATCTTCGACGGCCCGTCCGAGGACCACGCGTACTGGCCTCGGGAGCGCCGCAACGTTCATCCTGCTTCGCTAGAAAAATTTAAGATGGCAAGACCTTCGCTCTATGAGAGAGGCACGCCAGACGCACGCCATAGAGAGACGACTCAGAGGCCTTCTGCTCTATCCATTCTACAGGCTCTATCGGTGGCGCCTCGAGCGAAACGTGAAGCGGGGCCCGCTCCCAAAGCACATCGGACTTATCTTGGACGGCAACCGAAGGTTTGGGAGGGCCCTCGGCCTTACCAGCAGGGAGGCCCACGAATCCGGGGCCAGCAAGCTTGAGCAAGTGCTGGACTGGTGCTGGAATCTCGGGATTAGAATAGTCACGGTGTACGCCTTCTCGGCCGAGAACTTCAAGCGGTCCAACCGCGAGGTGATCGAGCTGATGGGGATGTTCGAACAGAAGTTCAGGGAGGTAGCCAAGGACGAGAGAACCCACCAGCACAAGATCCGAGTTCGTGCCATAGGAAAGACCGAGATACTGCCCGAAAGCGTGAGGGAGGCAATTGCCATAGCGGAAAAGGCGACGGAGGGCTATTCCGAGTACCAGCTCAATGTGGCCGTCGGTTACGGGGGCAGGCTGGAGATAGTCGAAGCGTGCAGGAAGATAGCCGGCAAGGTGAGCCAGGGCATGTTGGACTCCTCCCAGATAGACGAGGACATGATAAGGGCTCACCTATACACGAACGGGATCCCCGACCCGGATCTGATAGTCAGGACCTCGGGTGAGGAAAGGCTGAGCGGATTCCTCCTGTGGCAATCCGCCTACAGCGAGCTTTACTTCTGCGAATCCTACTGGCCCCAGTTCAGGGAAATAGACTTCCTCAGGGCGATCAGGACGTTCCAGCAGAGGGAAAGGCGATTCGGCAGCTAGGGCCTGCTGAAGGCGATGCATGCGTAGCCCACGACTTCCTTCATGGGCATGATGTCCCCCGATGTGGCGTACTTCAGGAGAGTGCCTTGCTTGACTCCCTGCATGGAGCATACCTCGATCGCCACCATCACCGGCCCGTAGCCACACATTGAGATGTTCCTCTCCTCAATAACCCTGTAGAGACCCTCGGAATCCATGGAGATGATCTTGCCGATGGCTGCATGGTCATTGGCTTGCGCAACCTCAGGCCGCACGTAGTGGGAGAAGTCTGTGGACGCGATGATGGTCACTTTCCGACCGTAAGAGGCCACCGCGGTCGCGATATCCCGGCTGACCTCAAGAGCCGTATCGAGATCCTGCAGCATCATCGAAATCGGCACGAAGTTCACCGATCCGAAGAGGTACTGCAGGAAGGGGATCTGAACCTCTATGGAATGCTCGTAGAAGTGTGCTCTGGTATCGCGATCGACTATGCTGGACGCCTCCAGAATGGCTTCGGCTAGGCCAGCCTCGACGGATGCCGTGCCAAGCGGTGTCTCCCAGTCGCCCTCCGGAAACAGGGAGATCCCGGAGCCGACTCCGTGATGATTGGGACCCAGGATGACGAGAGCATCCGGCCTGCCGTCGGCGAAGAGGGTATGATAGCTCCAAGCTGCCACTGGACCCGAGTACACGTACCCAGCATGGGGAACGACGAGACCCAGGACGTTCCGAGCCGACCCTGGGGTCTTGGGAGGCAGTCCGGGGCCGATTTTGGACGTGAAGCACTCCTGTATCTGCTTTCTCAGCTCATCCCGTTTGCCGGCGTAGAACTGGCCAGAGACCGCGGGTCGCCTCATCACCATGCTACTCGCCTTCGAAGGAGGCGGCCGTATGTGGGAACTTCTCGTAGCTGTCGATTTCGCCTCTGGCCATTAGTACCTCCCGGGCCAGAAGCATGTAGACCAGGGAGAGCGCCTTCTTGCCCTTGTTATTGGTAGGGACGACCAGATCAACGAAGCTGGTCTCGTTGTCGCTGTCGCAGAGGGCTATGACCGGGACTCCGGCATCGGTTGCCTCTGAGATCGCTTGGGCATCCGCTCTCGGATCGGTGGCTATGAGAAGGCCTATCTCCATGAACTCCTTCAAATTAGGATTGGTCAGGCTCCCGGGGACGAAGCGCCCCGGCTTGGCTCGTATGCCAGTTATCTGGGCAAAGCAGCTTGTCGGCTTCTTGCCGTACTGCCTGGCCGAGACGATGAGGACATCCTGAGGCTTGTAGTGGGCGATGAACCGGCCCGCGACCCGGATCTTCTCATCCGTCTTCTGAACATTCATGACATAGAGCCCATCCGTCCTAGCCCTGTAGATGTACTCCTCCATATCCCGATTCTTCTGCTGGGTCCCGATGTGTACACCAGCTGCCAGATAGTCGTCCATGGGGATCAGGAGGTTCTGCCCTGCTTCCTGTTGTAGCTCCTCTGACACTGAAATCACCAAGAGAACCGCGAAGGGTAGAGGCCATCGCCGCCGACCCCGCCCCTGAACAGAGGTGGAAATGTGGCTAAAAAAGGTTTTCCTTGCCTGTGCCTATGCCGGTGCCTCAATCCCTCATGTCTGCCTTGCCCGTGCCAATGCCAGTGTACTTACCATTGCCGGCTCATGCTTGCATGGTGCTCCGGGACAATCGCACGCATGAAGGTGGGCCAAGGCTCCAACTCCCTGCCAAGAGGAGAGAATCCCGTTCAGCCCCCTCGGATCCCCTTTGCATTCGTTCTCCTTCGCAGAATCGCGAGGGATGCAGCGCTCGCAAGAGCGTAGCCGAGGGAAGCCTCCGGGATCGGCTGCCCGACGTCGGCCTCGTCGAAGCGTATCCTGCTCGGGTCGCCGATTCCCAGGCCCAGATCAGCAGCCAGCGCTATGTGGGGGGGACGCTCGGGCAAGCTCTGGTTGTACCTTTGGATGATCTGGGTACCGATCAGATCGAGGGCCACGGCATCGGTTCCTCCCAGGATGCCGCTGTACTGGGCGTGGGTGCCCGCACTGGGTCCACCTTTCACCATAGGGCTGATCGCGTCGCACAATATGAGGCGTTGCTTGGTCCTAATCACCGGGCATGCGTTGAGATCCGCGATGCCTTGGTGAAGTCCTCTTCCACCGCCATCGTGAATTGCCCCCCGGTCTAGGACGCTCCCCATGTGATTTTTCAGGCTTATGGTTACATGGCCTCCAGAGTGGGTCTTCAGCTTCGGCACATTGATGAGAGCGTCGCATTCGTCCAAGATCTTGGCAAGGCCGATGGACTTCAGGCTGACCCCCGGAGTGTCCCTCAACATGTATTCGCTCCAACTCCCTCTCAGCTCGACTGCGGTGGCACCTGCCTCCTCAGCCGATCTGGCCAGGGCCGGCCAGCCGGCTCGCTCTATGGTGTGATCGAAGACCGTGATCTGTGAGGGTTTGGCCTCCCTGGCCAGAAGCACGACCTGGCGCACGACCTCTGGATGGGTGTTAGCACTCGGATTGTTCCAGCTCCCGTTGACCTTTATGGCCACTCTGTCGCCCTGTGAGATGAAGGACGATATGCCGCCCAGGGCTTCCACGCACTCCGTGAGCATCTGCTCGGGGCTTCCGTTGGTCCTTGCCACCACCCTGGCATCTGGACCAGCCGTGGCCAGGTGAATCTGATTGTAGAAGGACGATCCGTTGGCTGCTGCCACTAATCCAGCTCCTGCCCCGGCGGCTGCTAGGAAACGCCGTCTCGATATCTGGGCAGATGGCGCCATTCAGGATATTCGGGGAATTTGAGTTGAAATCACTTTCTTGACCGCCGTGCCCGTGCCGCTTAGGCGACAGAAGGCTCGATTACCCTCTGGGCAGAACTTGGGCAACAGCGTATGTCTCGACGACCGGGATTTCGAGCAGCAGGGACCTTCCGTCCTGGTTGAAGGCAACCTCAGATCTTCCGTCGCTAGGGGGATTGTACAGCACCGCTTCACCGACCTCAAAGCCGTCCGGCAGAGGCAGCATGACTCGCACATCCTTCGCCGGTGCAATGGGACCCGATTGCCCTCTGGCCCGGATCGGGAGGTTGTAGTTGACGGCGTGGAGCGTCATGGCCATTCTGCCCGGTTCCATCCTCTTGTACGCGTTGAACCTGAGCGTCTCCTCCGAGTCAGAGATGCTTAGCTCACCCGCGACCTTCCGCATCTCGGGCAAGAGCTCTCGGCACGCCGGAGGAGCCGGTTCGGATTTCGACATTAGCTCGAAGATCTTGTTGATATCGTTGCATTCCTCCTCGGATAGCAGGAAGATCTCAAACGGAGATGGGGAGAGAAGGCGGTCGAGACGGTCTGCCTTGAGGCCCCCGCCCTTCCTGAAGCTTGCCCGCCGGAGACCTCTTCCTATCTCGCTCCACGAAGATGCGGGTATGGTGGCGAATGCCCCCCCGCGCCTTCTTCTGCCTCGCTCGTCGAAAGCCCCCAGATTGCCCGTCGCCAGCAGCCAGCCACCTTCCTGCATGAATCCTAGAAGGGCCTTCACCTGCGTGCTGGACAGGTTCTCCAAATCCGAGGCGATCAGGACACTATATCGTCTCAGAGCCTCGATGCGAAGGCTCCTTTCCGCCACGATGTCGAAGAGAACGTGCTGGGCCATGAGCTCTTCGGCTATCCTGAAGGCATTCTCCAGATGGGATCTTGTGCCCCACGCAAGCTGGTCGTAGGAGAAGACCAGCCCCACGGGGGAGTGAGGCGCATAGCCCTCGAAAAGGTCCCCGTGCGCGCTGAAGAAGGCACGGTATTCCTTTCTGACCTCCGGACACGAGTAATGTCCCTGGATGAACGCCCCTCCCCCTCCCGCCGCGGCTTCTGCAATCGCTATGTGCACGCCGCTGGGATCGGTCGCATGATAGAGCAGGCACCCCGCCCTGGACGCGTGGGCGAAGGCATACTTGTACTGAAATGCGAAGTTGGAGACCACCCCGGGCCTGAAGAGGCCGGGCTGCTGCATTTCCTCGAACATTATGATCGGGCATTCACGCGCCCAGGCCCCGAAGTGGTGGGTGTTTCCGACTCTCTTCCAGACTCCGTCCACGTGTTGGAAGGGGCTCAGGTTGGGCGTGACTATGAAGGTATCCCTGTGCTTCCTTCCTTCGTTGCGGAGCTCTGCAAAGAGGGTGGCGATCCTCTCACCCCTGAACCTGACGGTCTCTAGCCATAGAAGACCTTCGCCTTCGCGTCCGAGACGCACCTTGCTCGGGGCTTCGAAGCCGAAGAGATCCCTGATCTCCTTCGATGTGTAGCGGGCCGCCAGGTACTCCGCGAAAAGCCGTCGACAGCATGCCTTCTGGCATCTGGAGGAATTCACGTCCGAGAAGACCCCGTCGTAGCCGACCTCGGCTATGTGGCCTACGACAGTTCTGAGGAAACGACGCCAGTCCGGGTTGCTAATGCAGGGCTCGTAGACGTACCCGGCGTCGAAACCCTTGGCGTCCAGTTTCCTGGGTTTCTCGCAGCACCAGCTTAGAGGATCCTTCCTGGGTCTGGACCCGAATCCGAATCTATAGTATTTCTCCCAGCTATCATAGAACTGCCAGAATCCCGTCCGCTTCTTCGCATCCCCGAAGATGAACATGGAACAGATGTAGGGGATGACCAACCTGACGCCGGCATCGTGTAGCCGGCGGACGTACTCGGTCAATACGCCTATCCTCTCGTCGACCTCCCTTGGTCCAAGCATCTTCTCCCCGAAGCAGTGGAAAAGCTCGTTCGGTCCGTACATGCTCTTGAAGGGCACGTCATGGCCGACGTGGAGCAGGACCGGCGGGGCATCCGCTATCATCCTGATGTACTCATCATTGCCCACGTGGTTGGCGGAATAGTCAATGTTGTAGGTGATCGGGATAGAGGTCGTCCATCCCGGGTCCCTGTCAGATGCTTCAAACATCGCCATGGTTTCACCGGTCCTGCGAGGACAAGCCAAGATTAAAAGGATTGCCTAAGGCCTAGGCCTAGGGCCTAGGGCAGAATCGCGGAGATGCCGAACCTGCATTCTGATGCGCTACCCACGGTCACCCCGGCGGCCTCCAGTCGGACGTGCTTGGCTCATCCGGGAAAGGAAGGACATTGAACCTTCTGCCGCTCTTGGGAGCCCTGTGGAAGAACACCCAGTCCGCGAAGTCGAGAAGCGCCCTTATGTCATCCGGCCCCTGGGCATGTCCGCCCTGACGGAAGTGAATGGCATTGTTCCCGCTGACGCCCAGCCAGTCAAAGGCGGGCTGGGCTGCGACGAACATGTGTTGGGTGCCCAGCGGGTTTGCCCACTGGTCACCCAGGGCATCTGTCGATAGCACCGCCCGGGGGGCAACCAGAGCCCTGAGGAAGTGCTGATCGAAGGGCATCCTGTTCTCCCGGCCCACGAAGCCGGCGAGGCGGGGGACGAACCAGTACGGGAAGTTCCTCGAGATATCCTCCAGCCTCTCGGCCCCCGTGCCCTTTGTCCTGTACGAGCCTGCGCCTCCGGTGCCCGACCCGTTCGGTGAAACCAGGGCGATCCTCCCGTCCAGTGCGCCTGCGAGCAGTGCCGTCTTGCCGCCCCTTGAGTGTCCGGTGAAGGCGATCTTGCCCTCATCGACGACGTCCAACGTCAGGAGGTAATCCACCGCCCGCATCCCGCCCCAGGCCCACGCCGCCAGGGTACCCCAGTCGAACTCGGGGTAGACAGGATGGACGCCATCGCTTCTGTCGGGACCGTCCGGATCAATGTCATGCCGGTTGTACTCCGCGAGAATGTAGCCACGCCCGATGATCTCCTCGCCTATTGCCGTTGCTCCCAAGCATCGGTCGTTCCTCAGGATCACGGGGAAGGGGCCCCGGCCGACCGGGATGACCATGCCGACCCGTATCGCCACGCCATGCGCTGGCCCGATCCGAAGCGTGATGCGCTTCTCGGTTGCGGCCCCATCGTAGGCCGGCCGTGAGGATGTCTCATGCGCAGTACACCTCCTGGGCGCAGGGGGGATATGGCCGTACTGATAGTACAGCATGATCGCTTTGATTTCGTTGCGCCGTCGGGCCCAGTCCCTGCGACCTCGAACCCTCGTGCCGTCGTTCATTCTGAACATCTCCGGCAGACCTTCGATGACCGGCAGCTTCTCGGCGGGGAGAAGATCCGTCGTGGAATCGTGGCCTGTCCGACGCTTCGCTGATGCTTTCTGCACGACTATTCCTCAGACAAACGTCTGCTTCATCGACGCTTTGCAGGACATCGGAGTGATCGCTCCCCCTACCAGTCTTGCATCGAATATAAAGCCATCGAACATTTCCCCACCCACGTTCGGCGTCTGGAAATCAGGGTCACCACCAAGAATGGAGAGGTTACACCAGTTCCCGCGGCACACGAGTGTGCTCTTAGGCCATGAGGGACGGTCTGCCTTCCGATCAGGCCCAGATTGCGCGCATTCGCGCCTTGATGTCTCCCTCCTCAGTTTCATCGGGCAGGGCGTCCTCCTCGGCACCAAGATGCGCCAAGTCGACCTCATCAAGCATGGCACGCACGTCCTCTGAGAGGAAGCGGCAGAGCTGGGCATAGCTGTGGCTGTCCGTGTATCTGCGGGTCTTGTGATAGTATCTGAAGGGCCATGTGATGTAGAGGAAGTCCCGGGCCCTGGTCATGGCTACATAGGTCAGCCGCCTCTCTTCCTCGATCTCCTCCTCCGATCCCGTCGACATGTCGGAAGGAAGGAAGCCGTCTGCGGCGTGGATAAGGTAGACGACGTCCCACTCACATCCCTTTGCGGAGTGGATGGTGGAGAGGATCAACCAGTCCTCGTCCTTGACCGGTGCCCCCGCTAGGTCGCTCGTTGAGGTGGGAGGATCCAGCTGGAGGTCCGCAAGGAACTGTGCTCGTGAACGATACCTCGAGGCGATCCTCTCGAGGTTCTCCAGATCCCGAACTCTCATCACGGAGTTTTCGTAGAGCTTGCGAAGAAGCGGATCATAGAACTCCCGTATGCGTTCGATCTGGGCCGATGGAGGCATCGTGGGCTGTAGCTGGATATCATCCATCATGGAGGCCATTGCATCAAGGGAATCGAGAGCCATCGGCGGAGAATTGGATGAGCATAGGGCCCTGAACTCCCATTGTTGGCCCACCAGGTGCGTGATTATCCGGGCAGCGATTGAAGGCCCTATCCCGTCGATCAGCTGAAGAATCCGGAACCACGCCATCTCGTCTCGAGGATTCTCGGCCACTCTCAGGTAGGCTATGAGATCCTTCACATGGGAGGACTCGATGAATCTCAGCCCTCCGTACTTGTGGTAGGGTATGTTGCGCCGGGTCAGTTCTACCTCAAGGCTATCGGACAGATGGGCCGCTCGGAACAGGACGGCCTGCTTCCTCAGCTTGATGCCCTCCTCGTAGTGCTCCAGAACGCGTGTGACGACGTATTCATCCTGCTCGTGCTCGTCTCTGCATGTTACAAGCTTGGGGCGGGCACCTTGCCTTCGGACCGACCAGAGATCCTTGGTGTACCTCTCCCTGGCATGGGCGATGACCCTGTTGGTCACCTGGAGGATCGGCATCACGGAACGGTAGTTCTCCTCGAGCGTCAGGACGGTCGTGCCCTCAAACTGTTTGGGGAAATCCAGCATGTTTCGCACGTTTGCGGAGCGAAAGCTGTAGATGCTCTGCGCATCGTCACCGACGGCCGTGATGTTTGGATTGTGGCGCCGCATGCCTCTTAGAATCAAGGACTGGGTGTGGTTTGTGTCCTGGTACTCATCGACGAGTATGTGATCGAAGCGTTCGCCCATCTCCCGAGAGATCTTGTCATCGGAAACCAGCTGCGCCCAGTAGAGGAGGAGATCGTCATAGTCCAGGACGTTTGCGTCCTGCTTACGTTCGACGTACCGTCTGAACAGAGACCTCAGTTCCTGTTCGCAGTCTGCACACCAAGGGAAACTTCTTCTCAGGGCATCATCGAGTTTCTGGGATGCGTTGACGCAGTGTGAGTATATGGCCATGCAGGTCTGCTTGCGCGGGAAGCGGTGGCCTCGACCATGCAGCCCCAGTTCATGGCGGATGACATCGAGCATGTCCTCGGAATCGGACCGGTCCATGACGGTGAAGCCAGGATTCAGCCCGGCCGACTTCGAGTAGATCCGGAGGAGCCTGTTACCTACCGCATGAAAAGTTCCTCCCCAAACGCGGCCAGTTACGGAAGGGCCCTTCTTGATGACAGCGGAGGCCCTCTTCAGCATCTCCTCGGCCGCTCTGCGCGTGAAAGTCAGTAGGAGGATCCGGGAGGGATCGGTCCCGTTCGCGATCAGCCAGGCAACTCTGTATGCCAGAGTGCGGGTCTTCCCGCTACCCGCTCCCGCAACTACCAGAAGAGGTCCTTCTCCGAAAGTTGCCGCCTTCCGCTGTTGAGGGTTCAGATCCGAAAGCCAGGGACAGCCTCTATCCGAATCTTGGAGTACCAGCGACACGCACACATCTCCCGGGAATACTCCTCCCGAAACGCCAGGGGGTGGGGCGAGAGGAGCGTGGCCTCCCCGGTGTTGCCGAAACCACACTCGATTCGGGGTCACTTATAAGGATCGTTTGCTCCCCTGCGCTCTCACTTGTTTGGGCAGTCGGAGACCGGGCTCCGTGGGTACCCCGCTCATAGGCCCTCCAATCTGGTGGTGCGAACAGCTTTGTACGCCCTCCTGCGGACCATCAGGGTCCACAGTGATACCCCCGAGACGATAGCTGCGAAGGTTACAACCAGCCACTCCGACAGGAATACCCAGAACATGGCTTGGTTCTTCAGTCGGACGGCGTCCCTTGAGATCTCGGAGATCTCTGAAGACATGACATTGAGACGCTCGATGGCATCCGCATACTCCTGCTCTACATAGCTATCGATGGCCGGGCCGACCCTGGCTTCGGCTTGGGCGAGACGTTGGGCCATGTCGAAGGTATTGGCGCCGAAGCTATCCGCCCACTCCATCATCTGAAGTGCCAATGATCTTTCGGCCCGAAGGGAGGAGAGCAGGTATCTCGCCTCCCTCCGGGCGTGTATGTCGCTCACAAGAGGCTGCCCCACGGAGTAGAGGACCAGATTGGTCGCCATGTCAATGGCATAGGGATTGCTTCCCTCGATTCCGATGGTGCCCGCAGCGTGTTGGGAACCCGAGATCCCCCACCACTTGGCATTGAATCCGTCCGTGAACACCCACTGAAGGCCGGCCTTGTTCCCGCCCGGCCGCCAGGATATCAGAAATGGAGTCCCAAGGGGCATCATGTCCGCCCAGACGGTGGCACCCTGCTTCTCCACCATCTTGTGATAGGCATCCCCCAGTATCCTCTCCATGCCTAGGTCGACGAATGAGTCGAATACCGGGTCCCGATTCTTGCGGAACTCCACCCAGAAGATGCCGTGGTACCATTGATCGGTGTAATCGTAGGCAGGGGAGGTGTCGTAGAGCGTTGAGACTCTCCAGATCTGCTCCCATGCAGGGCCAAAGGTCGCAACGGAGGCCATTCCAGCTTCCCTGAAGGCGAAGTCAAGGTCATGGAACTGCTTTGTCGTGAAATGCTGGATTCGGGCATCGTTGAAGATGATGAGGTCGAAGCTGTCAATAAGCGCCTGCCTTGTCCGAGGATAGTAGATGCGGTCCAACTTCTGCTTCTCGCTGTCGGCGATGTCGGGTGGTATCGGTTCCAATCTGTATGTGAACAGAGGGTCCTGCATGAAGTATCCCGTGAAGGGGTTCTGTGCGGGATGGACGCTGCCGATCAGGAAGACGGAGATCCTATCATTCGGCTTAGTGGATGCACCTGAGCCGATGAGAAGTGACAGCGCGATCACCAGGCCTAACTGGACGCGTCCCGGTGCCCAGTGGTCCCCTGACAATGATGTCTCCTCGCATCGATCCGTCGGTTCTTTCTATTAGATGATTCGCCCGGTCCGCAACGGTTGACAGGTTGTATGCCATCCCCGTGCTGGCATCTCAGGAAACATGGGTGACCACAATCGGCTCTCCCCGAGATGATTGGGCACGGCCCAAGTCCTATCGGGCTCTCATGCCTGGAATGAGTTGAATGCGCATCGTCCGCTTCCGTGTCACCGCACGTTGGGCAGGAGCCCTACTGCCAAGAGACCTCGATGAGCTTGGAGGGCCGGATCGTGACTGGCCCCAGCAGACCCGAATTGGGCAACGGTGTGTAGCCGATCAGCCTCCTCGATGAGGATGTTTTGAGCCTGAGGTCATCCCCGTAACGGGACCGCAGCTGCTCGGGTACGGGGGGCAGCTCCTTCAGGCCTGAGACGCGGTTGATGAGGGTGTTTGTGACCTCCACGGCAAGCGAATTACGCCCCGGCCTTGCGGCACCGGTGATATCCAGGCTCTGTCCCCGCATCCAGCGCACGCCCGCCTTGATGCCGTTAAGCTCCACGTCTGCGATGTCACCCACCATGCCCAGATCCAGCTCCAACTGGAGATCCTTCTGGACGTAGCTGGGTGGCAGTTCGAAATCGGTCTCGTATCTGCCGGTGCCACTGAAGTGCATGGTCTTCGGATCGTCGGTCCAGGAAACCAGTCGGCGCATGCTTAGCGGCGGCCCAGCGTCACAACATCCCCTCAGAGTCAGACGCCAGTTCCCGTCTATCAGAAGGGGTGCTGGGATTCCATCCACATACATGGTGCGATGTGTTCCGTCGTCTAGGCTCAATCGGTGGACGCCGTTTGTCAGGGCCGAGACGTGCACGGAGCTTTTGCTGACGGCCTGTACGCGATCGAAACTTGTCTGAGTCAAGTGCCTGTAGAGTTCCATCCTTCTGTCGAACACGATCAGCGCCGAACCATACGGAGCCACGCGCATGCGAATCAGTGTGACGCCATCCCGTTCTTCGTACTCCAATACGGGTCGCACCTCCCCGGTATAGGGGTCCCATTGCATCGGCTTCCCGCCAGTGATGCGGAAGGCAAATCGCATCTCGATGGCTTGGTCCTGGGCGTTCGTCACGAAATAGATGTCCTTGTCTCCCGTCTTCCTATGAATGTGGGAAATGCCTTGGTTTTCTCGCATCGCTTCGCGGACGAAATCAATGCCTAAATCGGGTTTGACGCGTTGACGGAGGATATTCAGAAAGGGATCGAGGGCGCTGGCATGCTGCTCAAGCACGTCCGAACGATCGATGACGTAGCGGATGTGGTGGGTTCTGCCCGCGCCGTAGTCGCGCGGCGCGGTTGGATTCGCCCGCCAAACCGGGGTGTCGAACATCTCGTTCGAGATCCTCTTGACTTCCCGATCCTTCCTCTTCCAACCATCCAGCCCCACGGAACGCTCCGGCACCCTTTCCAGTGCAATCACCATGCCACCTTTGCGCACCCAGTTCTGAATGAGTTCCAGGGTCTCCAGGGGCATCGCTTGGACGTTCGGCAGAAGCAGGACCCTGTACTCCAGATCCCCAACCCTTATCACGCCGTCCTCCATGTCTGCATGGTTGAGCAGAACATCGTCATTGATCAGGTCGAACTGGTAGCCGTTCGCGATAAGGAGCCTCCCGAGGCTGCCCCAGTCGAAGCCCCTCGTCCAGCTCCTGGAATTCCTCACATCGAGGGTCCACTGGTTGGCCAGAGGCAGGTACACGGCGACATCGGCGACGAAGCTTCCTTGGCGCAGAAGGTAGCAGCATCTCGCGACGTAGTCGCTTAGAAACCTGTAGTATCTCCACCAGATGTTCTGGTGGTTGATGAGCACCTCGGATTCGAAGCGGCGGGACGGTGCGATATCTCGCTCGGGCGAACAGGTGTACCCGTGGTTGTAGAACTTGTTGGCCCCATCGCGAAGGAAGACGTCGCTGGCGATCTTCAGCTCCTCCAGCGTTGCTCGGTAGGTCTCCCAGTGGATGTAGGTGTAGGCTTCGACAGAGACGACATTCCGGCCGTAGAGATGGGCGCCCGAGGCGACATACTTCCTCGGACCTATCCTGGTATCGAACCATGGAACGGCATCCTTCTCCCCCGCCGTGATCTCCATCTCGGGGATGTGGGTCAGCCCCGCGCCTTCGAGGATGTCGGTTGTGAATCCGTAGGGCTGAATGCGTCCCTTGACGCCGTTCCTCCCGCACCATGTGAGGAAGGGTTTGAAGAACGCGTCCAGTCCCGCATGGTGCAGGAAATGATTCACGTCATAACGGATCTTGGGCGAGATCTCGCCGACCTCCCACCAGATGGCGGGCAGATAGCGAACCAGGTCGTAGCCCTTGAACGCCCTGAACTGTTCCAGAAGGCCATCGCTCCAGTAAATGCCGTTATTGATTAAGGCGACCTCGAAGCTGTCGATGAAGAACGACTCGACCGTCTTGCCGAACTCCTCTCCAAAGGCTTCTCGGAACCTGCCGCCCAGGTGCTCGCAGTAGCGCTGCATGGCCTCCTTGTCTAAGTGGTCGATGGCATGGCCCTGCTGGGTGAATACCAACCAGAAGGCCATAAGCTGCCATCTTCCCTCCGGGACCCTCCATCTGAGGCGCTTCCCCTTCACGAAGGTCGCGAGATCTGTAAGGGAACCCTCCTGGAGCACCCCGTCGATGACCCTCGCAGCGACGACCGCTAGGAGCCGATCCCCATCGCCGATGTCCCTTGCGGGGATCTCACCCGTTCTCGGGACCTCCCCAACGCGCGTGGGAAGATCTCCTTCATACTGAACCGGGCCCTCGACCACCATCGCAGTGGGCACCATGTTCTTGCTGCGATCCTCCGGGGGGACCCAGCTTCCGCCGATCACCCATCCCGGTCCTCCGAAGTTCAGTGAGAACTCCATGCCCAGCCTCTTGGCCTCCTTGATCGCATGGGTGACGAGCTCGAAGTACTCCCGCGAGAGGTAGGGCACGTTGCCCTTCTCGTAGACCTCCTGCATTGTTATCTGCTCGACACCGCCGATCCCCTGCTCGTGCATCTGCTCCAGCTGCCAAGTGATGTCCTCCTTGCTGGCAGCGTTCCCCATCCACCACCACCGTGTGTGGGGTCGGCAGGAGGCGGGAGGATTACGGAAGGTGCTGACGATCTCCTTCAGCGGACGAGCTTCACCCTGGTCTACCATGAAATGATCATCTCCAGCAGCGAAAAGCCATCGAGGTCGAACTCGCGGGAGGACATTAAGAGGTTTCCGTATGCTGCTTGCTCTTCCCCCAGTCCCCCAGTCGCAACAGTTTATCATTTCATGGCGCCTCCGCAGATTCCTCTCCGGAGGGACGTTCCAGGAGGGCCGCAATGGGGCAACCACTCTACCCGCTGATCCAAGTTGCCACAGTTGTGAGCCTGATGCCAATGCTACCCATCGTTCTCAGCACGGGAGTACCGGAGATCGACTCGCTCCTTGAGGGAGATAAACCCTCCTCGTCTACGTCTACACAGACTGATGCCAATTCTGCGCCCAACAGAAGCCAGTCATAGACCAGATCGAGGAGGAGTTCGATTCTGAGCGCCCGGGCCAAAGAGGCACATGTCCTGCCTCGCTTGCAGGCGTGAAGCTTCAAACCTCTGAAGACGGCCGGCCGTTGCCTCTATCCCAGGGGACATCCAGTCCCAGTTCGCTCGGCGCCCTGTCGAGGAAGTAGATGTTGAACCTGAACCAGTGGGCCCCGCCGGGTATGTCGTTGAGGTAGATCTTCGCGGTGAAGTCGTTCTCTTCCTTCGGCTGCTGTAGGACGAAAGGATGCATCGGCTCGGACTCGATGTCCTCGATCAGGACCGTTCCGGGCCGTTCCGGCAGGGGGGCGAAGAAGCGGTGATTCTGAAGGTAGATTGGGTCCCATCGCAGATGCTCGATCCTGATGTCCTCTCCCCTGACGATGAGCATGTCTCTTCCGTCAACCCTGCCCTCCCAGTAGAGGACCTTAAGGACTTCATCGCCGTGTTCCGCCAGAGTCCTTCGGTACCGCGTCTGCTGCTCTGTCACGATCCTCTCTATCTCCGATGTCGTGGGCGCCTCCTGAAGGACCTTCTCCGCGGCGTCGAGATCCTCAAGAACATGCGCTGCGTTGACGATCAGTTGATCCACCCCGTACGGTTTGAATCGGCACCCTGGCACATTCAAGAAGGCTTTTCGAATGGCCCTTAGCCTGCCGAGGATGCTCTCCAGGTCCCCCCTCTCCTTCTCTCCTCTTTCCTCGCGGTACCGGAAGTAGGCAAAGGCGGTCTTGACATAGAGGTTGTTGGTCTCTATCAGGAGACGGGTCATTTCCAGCGAATTGCCCACCTTCACCCTAAGAGCTTCATCCCGGATGTGGGGTGTCAGGGCGGCGTATTTCTCCTCCATTTCCCTGGCCGTCTCCAGCCCGTGATCGAGGTAGGAGAGCGTCTCCCGTGCCCAGGGCTTGCAGCGCAGGTAGATCCTCCTGAGGAACTCGATATGTTCCTTGCCTGCGTCGATGCTGGGGTATCCCTCAACCACGAAGTGACCCGTCCGGATGTGGTGAAGGGATGTAAAGGCGCCGTAGACCATCGGCTCGATGTAAAGGCCGTACTTGTAGGCCACAGGAGAGAGCATGAGAATCTCCGCCATCCGGGCCGCAAGCTCGGGCCCGAAATAGATGGCGCAGAAGTCCCTGGCTATCTCGCGGGGATCCTCCCTGTGGTTCCACATCAGGCGGGAAACGGTGTATGCCGTGAGGGTGCGGGTGTCCCATCCCTCCCTTGCGGGCAGGTCAAGGCTCGCCCCCTTGAGGTTGCTCTTGGGCGCGCCGAGGATGGAATCGAGGCCGGCCTGGAAGTAGAAGCCCGGGAACGTCGGGAAAAAGTCCCCGCCATCGTGGTAATCCATGGTCTCGAACACAGCCATCATGCTATGAGGCGTCAGGTTGAAGGTGGGGTTGTAGGCCTGGAACCACCACCTGTCGTTCTGGGTGAAGCTCGGTATGAGGTAGAGGTTCTCGGTCGGGACATCATCGGTGAAGGTGCGAGCGTAGATGTCGGGCTGGGATTGCTGTTCATATGCGTTGGTGTTCCAGGTTCTGTGCAGGAACAACCTGCCGAACTCGCCCACGACAACGTCCCATACCGCTTTCACGAACGTGCGATACCTTTTCTCCAGCGACCAATCACAGCCCTCGCCGTCGTGCATCACGTCGAGCATCCGATAGGGATCCCAGTAGCTCTGCTCCTCGCCCACAAACGTGCAGACGCCGTCGAGCTCAGGCACGGAATCCAGAAGCCGCCTGAACTTCGCCCTGATCGCCTCCCAGAGTTGGGGATCGCTCGGAGTCGGCTTGGCACCGAACTCCTCCAGAAGGGCCGGGTGGTAGGTGAACTCCGTTCCGAAGGCTAGGAACTTCATGTGCAGGGAGTGGGCATATCCAGCCAACTTCCCGGTCTCATCCCGGTGCTTGCGATTCTCATCATCGCCTGATCCGCAAACCCAGGGGACGAGGTTGAGCGGGTTCTCGCCGAAGACCATGTTCAGGCGATAGCGGAGGGCCCTGCGGATGTCCTCCTCGGAACTCACGCGTATCCTAGTGTAGCGGAACTCAAGGTCCGGTTGCTCGACTACGTTCAGAACCGGGACATCACCCTCAACGCGTAGCCGTTCCCGGATCCGGTAGATGCCGTAGGCCTCTCCAAGCAGCGATCCGCCGGCGACGCAGACCTGCCTCCTTCCACCCTCCTCCATCGTTTCGATCTGGTATCCATCGGCCCTCCCGACGTTCGAGAGCCTGACGAGTCCCCTGCCTCCCAGGACGGCCCTCTGTCTGTTTCTCGTCGAATCCCCCAGGATGATGGCGTTCCCGGACGGGCATGTCGCATCCGAAGCGATCTCCAGCGGAAGGCCGAGGCCAGCAGCAGCCTCCTTGAGGTCCTCAATCGCTACCCTGATCGCCTCGTCGCCCGGGGATCCCTCGGGGACCACGAAGATCCACCCTGTGACATGCTTCTTCAACCCGTATCTCCTCTGGGTTAGCACCGGCATCCCCTGCAGGGCCCCTCTCCGCCTTGCTGATAATGGTTCGCATTGCCTGTCGCAAGCCGGTCACATGCCGGGTAGCATGGGGAGAAGGATGCCTGAATCTGCAGGATGACCGACACAATCAAGGGTGCTCCGCCTCCTGTAACCCGCGCCCTCCCCTTCGAGCCTGGCCTTGTCGGCGGCGGCCTTCTCCCTGGTCAGGTAGACGAGGGTCTTGGTCACCACTCCCCCCTTGCCCTCCACAAGTGCTCGGATGCTCTCGGCATTTCCGCTCCCATCCCCGCCAGCGCGCAAGGGCATCGTGTTGGCCTCGAACTTCTCCGCCCACTCAAGGGGGGAGAGGATCAGGAGCTTCTGGGCCTGAAAGGATGCCAGCATCCCCCGGGCATTCCTCCGTGCGTGAATGTCTGTGATCAGGGGCCTTCCCAGCGCGTAGAGGAGAAGGTTGGTGGCCAGCTCAAGGGAGTAAGGGTTTGTCCGGGTCGGAAGCCCTCGCTGCGCACGTGGACCGGGCGAGGCATGCCTCCTGGTAACCCCCAAACGTGCAAGGCTACTCCGATTGTGCCGAGCGGGCGCAGAAGGGCTTCATGCCATCCCATCGCAGTACCCTTCAACCTCTGCCGGGAATCCGTGTGGGGATAAGCCTAGTTGTGTCATCGTCGTCAATCGCGGGCAACTCTGATTCCGTGACGCACTATGCCTTCGTGCGGAGATCCCGGACCAACCGCCATGCTTGCCCGACGACCAAGGGGAGAAGACTCATGACCAGCACGAGCAACCAGCCTGCCATACCAGGATCAGAGACTCTCAGGACCCTTGCCAGGCCCGGAGTGTAGACGATGGCGATCAGCAGGGCCGAGCAACCGGCGAGAGCTGCCCAGACATAGCGGTTCCGGGTGATCTCATTCCAAAGCAGCCCGGACCCGGGATCCCTCATGTTGAAGACGTGCCAGAGTTGAGCAAAGGCCAGGGTGAGAAACGATATTGTAACCGCCCCGCTTCCATCCATACCAAGCCATCTGAGGGCCAGCGCAAGGGATCCCAGAACAGCCATCGAGATTAGCATGCCATAGCTGCCAATGCTCAGCCAATGAGCTTTGGTGAGGATCGGCTCCCGCGCACTGCGTGGCGGATACTTCATGATCACGGGGTCGCCCTCCCCCACGCCGAGGGCAAGAGCGGGAAAGACATCCGTGACCATGTTGAGGAAGAGTATCTGAAGAGGCAGGAGTGGCAGGGGCGCCCCGGCCCACGAGGCGATTGCGACCGCAAGGATCTCGCTGATGTTGCAGGACAGGAGGTAGATGGCGAACTTCCGTATGTTGTCGAATATGATCCTGCCCTGCTTGATGGCCTCGACTATCGTCGCGAAGGCATCATCCTTCAGAATCATGTCAGCAGCCTCACGGGCCACCTGCGTGCCGCGCTGTCCCATGGCGATGCCCGTGTTGGCCTTCCTCAGGGCCGGGGCGTCATTCACCCCGTCCCCCGTCATGGCAACGATGTAGCCATGTCTCTGATAAAGCTCGACCAGCCTGAGTTTCTCCTTGGGGCTGACTCGGGCGAAGACCGAGGCGTTGAGGAGATGGCGCAACTCCTCATCGTCGAGATCCGGTTCATCCGGTATGCTTTCGCCGGGCAGAACCTCAAGACCCTCCGCTTCCGCCAAGCCCGTCGACAACGCGATGTTCCTGGCGATCTCTGGATGGTCCCCCGTCACCATGACAACCCGAATCCCTGCCCTTCTGCAGATGGACAGGGCTTCCGCCACATCCTTCCGGGGCGGGTCAAGCAGACCGACCAGACCTATCAAAGTAAGCTCACTGTATGCATGTACGTCCGGAGAATCCACTTCCTTTCTGGCCAAGGCAAGGGTTCGCAGGCCATCGCTGTTTACCTGGCGGGCAAGCTCCAACCATCTCGCCCTCTGCCCCTGATCCATGTCGTGTTCCTTGTCATCGGCAAGGAATCGATGGCAGCTGGCGATGACCGCTTCTGGAGCGCCCTTCACGGCAACATAGTAGCCGTCTCCCCTGCTATGGTAGGTTGCCATCATGCTTACCTCTGGATCGAATGCCTCTTCGCGCGCCTCGGGCATGTCGTCCAGAAGCTCCTCGCGATGGAGCCCGGCAAGATCCCCTGTGGCAAGCAGCGCCAGTTCCAGGGGATCCCCTACGCCATGGGCCTCCGGCCCTTCGCTCTTCTCAAGGAAGGCGTTGCTGCAAAGGATGGCCACCAGCAGGGCCTCGGACAGCAGCGGGTCTTGCGCGGGATCCAGCTCCCCCGCTGTTCCGATGAATCTCCCTTCCCGGTCGAGAGAGACCTGCCTTGACCAGAAGAGCAACTTCCCAACCGCCATCCGATTCTGGGTGAGGGTTCCGGTCTTATCGGTACAGATGATATTCGTTGAGCCGAGAGTCTCCACGGTGGAGAGCCTATTCACCAAGGCATTCCGCCGGGCCATCCTCCACATTCCTCTGGCCAGAGCGATCGTTGCGACGATGGGTAGACCCTCGGGTATCGACGCCACGGCAAGAGCAATCGACGTATTGACCATGAGCAGGACCTCCCTCCCTGCCAGTATGCCGGTCAAGGCCAGCAGGGCAGCGATCGCAAGGGTTATCCAGACCAGGCGGTTTGCCAGGTGATTCAGGCGCTGCTCAAGGGGAGTGAACTGTTCCTCATCCGCCTCCTGCATGAGGGAGGAGATCTGACCGAGCTCGGTAGCCATCCCAGTGGCCACCACCACGCCCTTGCCGGACCCATTGGTCACGCCAGTGCCCTTGAAGAGCATGTTGACCCTCTCGGCAAGGATTGTATGCTCGCCCACGACCTTGACCTGCTTGCCGACCGGTACGGACTCGCCCGTCAATGCTGACTCATCAACCTGAAGATTGGACGACTCAGCAAGCCTGAGGTCCGCGGTAATCAGGTCACCCGCTTCCAGTACCACGATGTCCCCTGGCACGAGATCCTGGGCCGGCACCTGTTGCATCCTGCCGTCCCGGAGTACCTTGGCGTTTACAGCGACCAGCTTCTGCAATGCCTCCATTGATCGCACTGCCCGAAGCTCCGTCACGAAACCTATGGCGGTATTGATCATGATGACCACAAGAATCGCCATTCCCTCAATCCCTTCCCCAAAGGCAAAGGCAAGCGCCGAGGCAACTATCAGCAAAGGAATGATGAATCCCTTGAGCTGGTTAAGGACGATGCCCCACATGCTCCTGCGCTTGGCCTCTGTGAGACGGTTAGGACCGAATCTCCTTCGGCGGGTGATCACTTCTCTTCTCGAGAGACCGAATTCGGGATCCACCTCGAGTCTCCGTGCCACCCCATCCCACGAAAGGGACCAGGGGGAATCTGGGAGCCCCAATGCCACTCAGGAGTCACCTGCCATGTCAGAATGGCCAGTGCGAGGATTCGCCAACGCACACACAGTACTGGGGGACATGCCCGTTGGCAAATGTATCAGGTATGTAAATGTATCAGGTTGAACGGATTGGATGGTGTTATTCGTCTTGGTGGTCAGCTGAGCTTGTTCCAACGTATTCAGGCTTCATTCGCCCATACAAAGAGCTTCCTATGGGCATCCGTCTGCTTCAGCCAAGCAATAGGGGAGACTCATGCCCGTTCTGGGGGAAGATGGCCGTTTTTCTGGAGCTATCTACCTTTTTTCCCGTTTGTCGAAAAGTCTGCCTCTTTCTGGAAGGTTCTTCGAGCCGTTTTTCGATGTGTGAGCCTCTATATGAGCGGCTTCTACTGTCTAGTGCTAGCACATGTCTTTGCGGGCGGCATGCTCCGGGCTGCGGCAGGCAAACGTGAAAAGAAGCGCCAACAGAGCCCATTCCCGAGCCTCACCTGGTTCTTCGCGGTCTTTCCGTCTCGGTGATCTCCGTCCGACAAATGGTCGGCCTTGGCCAACCTCCCAATCACGGCAAAGGGGGCCGCCGGAGAGGGAACGCTTTTTCAGCCACCGACCCGGCACAGGGGCCAGTCTTGGACCGGTTGATTCGAGGAGGGTCGGTCACCTTGGATGATTGCATGGCTGATATCCCGATACTCTCGGAGAAGCCCAGAATATTCGTCGACTCTCTGGATATCTGCGCGCAGGAGAACGTTACGCGGGTCTTCCATCAGGCTGTGAAGCACCCCAATCCGGTTCTGAAGCAGGAGGCTCCGTGGGAGAGGCACCCTGGCATGACCGCCTCGGTCATATTCGACGAGGAGGATAAGACCTTCAAAGCATGGTATCTGGCAGGGTTTTACGAGCCCGCGAAGGAACACGTCCAGTGTTACGTCGTTTCCAAGGACGGCATCCGCTGGGAGAGGCCCAGTCTTGGCCTCCACGAGGCCATGGGCTCCAAGAAGAATAACATCGTCATCCCTGCCGAGTACCACGATGGAAAAGATCACTGGGAGTCCATGCTCAAGGACCCGCTCGACCGTACGGCCAAAGGTAAGTACAAGGCCTTGGGATGGTCGAGCCTTGATTGGGATGGCCCTCTTTCGGGGATATACTCGGCCACGTCAGCAGACGGCCTTCACTGGAGCCACTCATCCGAACCGATCTTCCGTTTCCACCCGCGACCCGGAACCGATGATCTGGGCCCCGTCGGCGATGCCCAGTCCCTGATGATAGATACACTGAGAAGGAGATATGTGGCCTTTCTGAGGGGAGGCCTGGACCGGCTGATAAGCTTTAGCGAGGACTTCGTTCACTGGACCGCTCCCAGGCCGTTCCTGAGAGCCCTCAACGAGGAGGAGAGCCTCTACAATAACACTGGCTTTGTGTACGGTGAACAGTACCTCGGTTTCCTCACCCACTTCGACAAGCGCCCAAGACAACAGACCCAGACGCTCAGGCTCATCACAAGTCGGGACGGGGAGAACTGGATGAGGGTACCCGGCAAACCGATCATCCCGCTCGGTCAGGTCGGGGAGTGGGACCGGTTTCAGATACTTCTCACCGGTGCTCCACCCATAAGGGTCGGCAGACAGCTGCACATCTACTACAGAGGCACGTCGAGGAGACATGCAAAGGTGCCGCGAGAATACGATCCCCGGATCGTCGCTGATCAGGACCGCAGAACCATGTCGATTGGCCTAGCAACCCTACGACTCGATGGTTTTGCCTCGATGAACGCCAGCTATGACGGTGGTTCCGTCACGACCAGGCCCTACATCCTCGGGGGGACCAAGCTGCTTCTCAACGTGAAGTCCAACTACGGCAAGGTCCTAGTCGAGCTGCTCGATGAAAGTGGCAAGATCGTTCCGGGGTTCTCGAAGGAAGATTGCCGGCCGATCCAAACTGATTCCTGCGGCGCAGTTGTCTTCTGGAAACGGTCCCTCTCGGATATGGTCGATGCGCCCGTCAGCCTGAGGTTCCACCTCTACAATGCCCGGCTCTACTCCTACCGTACAGGACAGGCGTTTTCCGGCAAGTCCTGAGAGACTCAGCCTTGGTGATCAGATCTTTTCCTGCATAGATGCCGATGAGGTCCGGACGCACTGGGACCGGCACCCCGCGCCCCATCGACTGGTTGACGGCGCCACGCCTGTCGATGTGCTGCCGTGCGTGGCCGCGATCACCTGGAAGAATGGGGGAGCGGCACGCGGTCCAGTCGTTATCTGGCCCGCCCTGGGGTCGAGGTGGTCCCACTGTTGCGCGACTGGTCGTAGAGGAGGCGGCAACCACGGAAGTCGCTCATGGGCTTGACGCGGTGGTGGCATTCGATGTGGGTCTCCGACTCTGCGATGCGGCCTGTGCCTGCAATATCCAGATGAAGAACTGGGAGGCCTAGCTGGGATGGATGCGCCTGGTCGAAATGATGGGGTCGTGCATCGCCTGCGGACATGTTTCCGATAGACCGCCGTTCTCCGGGTCCGCAACATATAAGATTGATCGAGGCAAGGCCAGTCCCGTGAGGGAATCCCCGTGAGGTGGAAGAATGGCAAGAGCTGGGTCTACTCCATCACGTATGATGAAGGGTGCCGGGCCCTCCTCGACAACGCCCTTAGGGTGCACCGCAGATATGGCATCCCGGGCCATGTGTGCCTGGTGGCAAGCCAGGTGGGGGTGCCTCGGAACGTGCCGGGCAGCAGCTACGATGGGATGATGATCCTCTCCCGCGATGAACTTCGCATGCTTACCGAGGAGGGATGGGGGATCTCCTGCCATAGCATGACTCATCCAGCGATCACCGACAGCAACGCCGAGGAGGAGGTCGTTGCCGCAAAACATGTGCTGGAGGAAGCCTGCGGGATCCCTGTATCGATATTCTGCGTGCCGGGCAGCAACGAGTCCTATCCAGCCTCCCTCAAGGTTGCCCGCAGAGCTGGCTACAGAGCCATCTTGACGATATACGACCAGGTCAACACAAGGGCCACAGACCTCATGCGCCTCGGCCGCGTGCCCATCCAGTCGGAGTTCCCGCCCCCCTTTTACTCCGTCTTCGACCCATACAGGAGAATTCACCAGGCCATTGATGCTGGTGGCTGGATAATCGACTATTGCCATTGCCCGATGCCCGGGAAGGCCATACACCCCTGGAAGGACTGCACACTGGAGGAGCTGGAGAAACGCTTCACAACGGTTCGCCGCGTTGGCGGGGACGATGTCTGGCTCGCCGAGCCAAACGAGGTGGTGGCCTACATCCTCGAGGAGGGTTGACGAGGTGACGAGGGAAAGAGCGAAGTACGGTGCCGCCGCCTTTGAAGACCTGGGGGGAACCCTTCCAAATCCATTCCCCCGCATCATGGGGCCCAACTGTCTCCGATACCTGAAGGAGGTGGTGGACAGCGGGCTGACCGTCGACATGGTTGGGCGCTTCGAGAGGGCCTTCGGAAGGGAGCTCGGGGTCAAGCACTGCATCGCCACCCCCGGATGCACCCCCGCCCTCGCCACCCTGGCAGCGGCCTTCGACTTCGAGCCCGGAGACGAGGTAATCGTCAGCCCCGTAACCGACTACGGCACGGTTCAGGGACTAATCAAGGAGAACTACATTCCTGTCTTTCCAGACACGGCTCCGGGCACGGTAAACGCCAGCGCTGAGACGATTGAGCCGTGCATCTCCGACCGCACCAGGGCCATACTGCTGGTGCACAAGACCGGAATCATCTGCGACATGGACCCGATCAACGATCTCGCCGCGGAACACGGCCTGGTGGTCTACGAGGATGCCTGCCAGGCGGTCTTCGGCGAGTACAAGGGGCGATACGCGGGCACCCTCGGCACCGCAGGCGCCTTCTCCTTCGATGCAGAGAAGACGATGGGATCCGACGTCGGCGGATGTATAGTCACAGACGACAGCGAACTCTGCGGGCGGATCCGCTTCATCGGACAGAGCAGGGGGGCCCAGATGGAGGAACGTTTCGGCCGCAGGCATGTCCGGCCGGGCTACGCGTATCGAATGACCCAGTCAACGGCCGCCATCTGCCTCGGCCAGCTAGAGCTTATCCGCGACCAGGTCGCCCGCAGGGACAGGATGGCAAGGTTGCTGACGGAACTGGTCGGGGAGATACCGGGCGTGCAGCCCTTGCCCATTCCCGACTACCTCAACGTGTACTCCTGCTGGATGTTCGGGCTGACCATTGATACGGAGCAGTTCAGCTGCGATGCGGATGAATTCGCCTCCCAGTTATCCAGGGAGGGAATCCCTGGTGCCGGGACGGGCAGGTACTACCTGATGCCCGCTGCCTGCACCTTCCTGGATGAGAACGCAAGGGCAAAGACCTATCCTTACTCGATTCCGCCCGCAAGCCGCGAGTACAGGTACGGCGCGAACATCTGCCCCAATGCGAGCGACTTCCTTGACAACTTCGTCCGCTGGTCGACCTTCTGCGAGAAATACGAGCCGGAGCACTGCCAACTCGCGGCCGAGATCATCCGCAGGGTGGCGGACCGGAACAGGGTGACCTAGGATGCTTAGGCTTAAGGGCCGCTACTATCGGACCATCCCGATCACCGACCCAGGCTACGTCTGTGAGGACCTCGAGCTTGAGGAGTCGGAAACCACCCTCATCGCGATGCACTGCTGGAACATCGGCTGTGAGGACGGGCCCCCGATCGATCCGCGCTACTGGGTCGGCATGGGTTTTCCTGTCGCTCACCGCGAGGCGGAACGCATCATGAAGGAGAAGATCCGACCGGCCATGGACGCCGCCCGGAGGGCGTCGGTGCTGGTGTGCCATGTCGAATCGGAGACCATCAGACAGAACCGCGAGGGCGGCCCGCCGCCGAAGGAAGAGGGCAACCGAGTGCCGCAGAGCTGGCGGGAGAGGATCGCCTGGCGCTCGCACGGCACCGATTACCCCGGCCGATCTCCCCTTGCGCGCATGGATAGGGCCGGGATCGTTGGCCCGGTTGGTGATGAGCCCATGGTGTACACGTCAGAGGAGCTTGACCAAGTCCTCAGGACGAATGGCATGAAGAACATCATCTACTGCGGCTTCGCAACAGACATGTGCGTGCTCCGAGCACCCGGCGGTGTCGAGCCCATGGCCTCGAAGGACTACCGCCTCTTCCTCCTCAGGGACGCGACCGTCGGCGTTGAATGCCCCGACACCTTCGAGGAACGAGTCGCCACCCGATGGGCGATCCGCTACTTCGAAACCCACTTCGGGGATACGATTGCGACGGATGACTTCATCTCCGCATGCGGAGCACCCACCATCTAGCGCATGTCTGCAACCCACATCCATTCCGGGTCGCTCCACAACCCATTTCTGTCATTTCTGCCTTCGTGCACAAGGTTGGACCATGGTGACACCATTCCAGATCATGCCCAAGCATCCGGCGTCAGAGCAGGGCTGCTTCAAACAGCTGACCAGTGCCAATGCTCCGATATTCAACGTCTCCACAAGACACCTCCTCACTTTCCTCTGCGGCCTTGCCGGGTGGATGGTGGTGGATGACGATCCAGGGCAGCGGTGTGGGGATTGCACTGCGAAGACAGCTGTCCATCGGGCCAAGTCCGGAAGGAGCAGGCCCCACTTTGGGCCCAGGGCCCAGCCTCCCGGTCAGAAACATGGGATGACGAGGAGCGAGGGCCGCGCACGGCCTGAAGATCTTGGAGAAGACGGGGCGACGGTGGGCGTTGAATCCGATCTGGTGGCTTGCTGGTCGATGCTGGGCGACTGTCGAGACTCTTCCGGAAACCGGAACCATGGCTCCCCGCACGGGGTCGGGTGGACCGCTGGCGGGGCCGTCTTCAACGGTACCGACTCCTATGTCGAGGTGCCGGATGACCCATCGCTCCACCTCGGGGAAAGCGAGTTCTCCCTGGCGGCCCGGGTGCGTACCGAAAGCGAGCTGGATGGCGCACTGGGTGACATCGTCAGCAAGTATGATCCCAGCACAAGGACGGGCTGGAATCTGCTCATCCAGAACTTCCACGGGGTCACCTCGTCCCAGCCGAACTACAGGAATCTCCTCTTCGGAATCGATTCCGGCAAGCCTCCGGAGTGGGTCGACTGCGGGCGTCCCGGGGAGGCAACCATGGTTTGGTGCCTCTGCGTCCACATGGACCGCCTCTATGCGGGCACCTTCGAGATGGGGAGGGACCGGTTCGGGCACGTGTATCGGTACGATGGCGGAAGGAACTGGTCCGACTGCGGGTCCCCCTACCCCAGCAATGCCATCACTTCCCTGGCCGTCCACGACGGAAAGCTCTACGCCGCCGCGTCCCACTACCGCTCATCGGGATCAGCCCTTCCCGAGTCGGAGAACGCCACGGCGGGGGGAAGGGTCTTTCGGTATGAAGGGGGAGTGAAGTGGGTTGACTGCGGCAGGCTGGGTCCCAGCGAATCCATAGGCGGACTCACAGTCTTCCGGGGGAGGCTCTACGCCTCATCCATGTACGCTCCCCCCGGCCTCTACAGGTACGAGGGTGGGAGGAGATGGATGAGCTGCGGCAATCCCGATGGGCGAGTAGAGGCACTGGGCGTTCACCACGGGAGCCTCTACGGATCCGGATGGGATGCCGAGCGCGGCGGGGTCTACCGCTATGAGGGAGGTTCGCGGTGGTCCGATTGCGGAACACCCCCCGGCAATACGCAGACATACTCCTTCGCAACGTATCGCGGAAGGCTCCATGTCGGGACCTGGCCCTCGGGAAGGGTCTTCCGAATGTGGGAAGAGGGATGGGAGGATTGTGGGAGACTGGGAGGAGAATTGCAGGTCATGGGAATGGTGGTGTACAACGGGAAGCTGTATGCCGGGACATTGCCCGCGGCCCGGGTCTATCGATACGAAGGGGGATACGATTGGATCGATACGGGCCAGCTGGATGCAACGCCCGGTGCCAAGTACAGGCGAGCATGGTCCATGGCGGTCTACCGCGGAAGGCTCTTCTGCGGAACTCTTCCCTCCGGCCGTGTGCACTCCATGGGGGCCGGATGTTGCGTAACCCACGACCGGGAGCTTGAGGCTGGATGGCAGCACATCGCGGCGATCAGATCGGCCCAAGATCTTAGTCTGCTGCTCAACGGGGAGATAGTGGCTCGGAAGGAGCTGGGCGGCGAGGCCTTCGACGTGACTAACTCGGAGCCCCTGAGAATAGGTTTCGGTGAACATGACCATTTCAAAGGATCTATCAGGGATGTGCGAATCTATGCAAGGGAGCTCTCCGAGAAGGAGGTTGCCCGCCTTTGGTGCCGTGGCGGTGCGTGCCAGCATGACCGATGACGAGGACGACTCTGACCACATCAGGCGGTTCCTAAGCCACTTCCCCTCGGTTGATCGACCCTTGCCCCTGTGTTCCTATGCTACGCCGGAGCGCTATGACGAACTCTACATGGGCGAGGACCTCCGAAAAAGCATCGCGTCGATATCGAATGACAGGGGCGGGATCGCATGGGGATTCTCATCTAGAATGGGATCCTTGAACGACATGTATAGGGTCACCGGGGACCTCAAGTATCTGGAAGCCGGTCTCCGATGCGTGGAAGCCGTCCTCCGTGTAAGGGATGATCGAATCGGCGCCATGCTCTGGACCGGCAGGAGCGTGAGTGCGTGGGGATGTGACATCTACGCCAGCCGTGGTCGGGCGGTGTTCGCCGTACACACCGGCGTGATCACGGCTCCAATAATCGAGTTTCTGATCCTGTCCCAGGAGGCTGGAGCCATTGAAGAGGGTAGGGCATCAGCAGTTCTCCGGGGTGCCATCGAAGCGATCGCGGTTCATGACCGCCAGTGGCGAGTAGGACCGCTCCCCGCTGAGGGTCACTACGTCGGCATGGATCAGGAGGAGGAATGCGAGAATCGGCCGCTACCCGGCAATAGGCTCAGCGCCATAGGCCTTGCGCTGTGGTTCTCATGGAAACTGACGGGGAACGAAGAGCATCGCGAACGTGCGTTGGCACTGGGGACCTACGTGAAGAGAAGGCTGTTGAAGGCGACGGATGGTGCCTACTACTCGCCCTATTGGCTACCCTGCAACCCCGTCGAGGACACGACGACAAGGGAGGAATTCCAGAGAGAGGACACCTCACATGCGGGACTGACAATGGCTCTTCCCCTCGCCTTGGCGATCGACGACAGAGTTTTCACCAAGGACGATCTCACCGGGTTTGCGGCCACAGTGCTCAACGGCTTCGCGCGGCTGGGAGGCGGGATTCTGCTCGGGGACATAACCGGCTCCGGTCGTTCGGATCCTCACTGCGTCGGAGACGCGACACGGTGGCTCGCGCTGGGCCGGATCAATCCCGAGATCCACGAGCGAATCATCCAGTTCTACCTCAGATACAAACCCATTCCCGGGCCCCGGGAGCTATCACGGATCCTCCTCTACGCCCGGGGACTCGGCGGCTGAGGTCTACTTCTTTCTATAGGCCTTCGCTTCTCCCTCGCCAAGAAGCTCCATCGGTTCTCCACAGCAGACGAGTTCGCCTGCTCCGGCCTCGAGGACATGGACGACGTTCCCGCAAATGTTGCACCTGTACACTCTGCCTTTCTCAGCCAAGCAGCCACCTCGCATCGAGTTGGTCCCAGCACCTGATAATGCTTGCCTAACCTGTTTCCGTGGGGCCACCGGGGGACTGCTGAAGGCCCTGCTTTTCATCTAGCTGAACCAATTCCAGGGCCGCTGATACCAGGGGGGCACTCGCCCCTCCGGCTGCGGTCCTGGGCTTTGGTCTTTGTCCTCGAAATCGTTTTATCCGGGTAGGTAGTGCAGTTGGGTCATGGGTCAAGTATCGAGACCGCTGCTGGTGGTTCTCCTGAGCCTGATCTCCCTTTCTTGTGCATGTGGGGAAGCGGCCAGACCCGCAAAGGTTCTGATCATCGGTAATCCGCCGGTGATCCCCATCATAGCTGGCTGGCTTGAGGCCGATCCCCTGACCGATCCTCACCTGGTTCCTGCTAGAACTCACCTCACCGCGCTATCCGGCGCGGACATCCAGAGGTTCATCAGACTCTACTTCCCGAGGAACTACGGGGGTCTCCTCGAATACGAGTACCTCATGCTCATCATGCTTGAGATACAGTACTTCACGGCCGAGCAGCAATCCATGCTCCGCAGGGCGATCAGCGAAGGGGGGAGAGGTGCCATCCAAGATCGGTCGGTGATGAGCATGGCTGAGTACATAGCGGTGGAGTGGGCCCGTTCCATCGTTGCCGACGTCTTCCCGAACGATGCGCCCAAGGTCGTCAGCGGGAAGTTCTATTGGGATGGCAGTCGCTTGTCGCTGCGTTATGTCGTGAACACCAACCCGAACGTGGCGCCGGTCTTCAAACCATACAAGGACCTGACGGGGGTCGAGACCTATCTGACGCCTTCGACCAGTTGTATAGCGATCCCCAGGGAGGGGGCCGTGATAACGACCTACGAGATCGGTGATTTCGGGCCGGGCTACGGATACCCAGGCGCGTATCCCGACCCGCGTTACTCAACCGGATGGATGCCCCATACCATGTACTGGAAGTACAACAATGCCACCACATGGACTCACGCCGATATGCTGGCGGGGGACTACTACTGGCAGCCCTCCAGAAACCCCTATGTACAGGACATCATACTGGCGGAGCTGATCTTCAGCACGGGCAGGAAGCTTCCCGACGATGTCCTATTGGTCCATGCCCTCAGGTCCAAATTCTCCTCCTTCGCCTCGTCCAAAGGCTTCATCTACTCATTGCTGGACTTCGCCGACAAGTTCGGGGCCAACGGCGCGCCGGTCATCGCCAAGATGGTCGACATACAGGGGGTGGCCGATCGGGGCAGGCAGAGCTACCTTGAAACGGAGTATCAGGCTGCTTCCACCGAGATGGACCAGGCCATAACTCTTATCGAGGCGCTGAGAGGAGAGGCCGTGAAGCTGAAGGACCGGGCGCTCTTCTGGGTCTACCTGATCGAATGGATCTCGGTGAGCGCAATCTCGCTTGTGGCCGGCTTTGCGCTTTGGACTTTGATGGTTCGCAGAAGGCTATACAAAGAGGTAGCGGTCTCGCGTCTGATCTCCACCTAGGCTGGATTACTCATCCACTAGGGCAGAACCGATCCTTGAACCGGACGCGACGGCTCGAGGAGTCGCCCCAAAGAGTGAGGTGTTGAAGCGATTCCAGACACATGCGATAATCAGAAACCAACGCCCAACTCGTGTCACCACCGGCAGATCGTCGCATCGGTGGATTAACAGGGGGGTTGGCGTTGGCTCAGGCATAACTGGTCTTCGGGTTCCGCTTGATTCCAGCTATGATCCCTGATACCTGGTCGTCTCCGAGCTTCAGCGACTTGGAGACCCTCTTGACGCTGGCTGCACATCCATCGAAGGTGCTGTGAATCACCCTCCCAGACAGGGGATCCTCAATCGACTGGAGATGTTGGACACCTCCTTCATGATGCCGTTTCTGATGCCGATCAGGATGGCCCTTTCCTTCCTGAGTCCGTCGATCTCCCTGTCTGACATCGTAAGGCATACGGATGCCCACAGTTCGTCCACCGTCCACAATCTTTTTTAAGGGGCGGCGGCTTCTTAGCGGCTGGCGATCGAATGGTGGCGCCCCTTGAGCTGGTCATGAAGGACTCGGTTTTGCAGGAGAACTTGTTCAGAAGGATCGTGGCTATCGTGATCGATGGGATCCTGCTGGCCATAGTGTACTTCATCCTTGCGGCGATACTCTTCGCAGGATGGTTCTTCAGCGGCTATTGGTGGGTGCGCAATGCAGCCTATGGCCATCTGGCCTCCGGCGCATTTGGGTTCGGTGTGCTGAGCCTGTTCCTGGGAATCCTCGGAATCCTGTACTTCGCCTTCATGGAGAGCTACCGAGGAGCCACGATAGGGAAGCAGCTGATGTCCTTGAAGGTTGTAGGCGAGAACGGCGAGAAGCCCCTAATTGCGTCTGCCTTGATACGCAACATATCGAGAATCCACTGGGTGCTGTTCCTCCTAGACCTGATAGGAGGGTTGATCATGGAGGGCGACCCTAGGCAGAGGTTCTCCGACAGGATCGCCAAGACCGTCGTCTATTACCAATCCTCCACGCGCACTGGGCCGTTCGTTTCCCCCAAGATCCTCACCCAACAGGAGGCATCTGCAGCCGCGCCGCCGTCGGGAACGGCGCCATCCGCTCCAACAACTCCTCCAGCCGCCTCTCCGGCCCCCGCACAGCCCGAAGCAGCGCCGACCGAACCCGCCAAACCGGCCGAGCAGCCCAAACCAGAGGAGGCGAAAACCTTCTGTCGGCACTGCGGCGCTGAACTGAAGTCCGACAGCAAGTTCTGCGCCCAATGCGGCAAACAGCTGTAGATGGGAGCGGACTACAGGTCCTTGCTCATCATCCAGTAGTGGCGCAGTCCGACTACTCCGGGCACTTGGGAGTAGAAGAAGAGGTGGCCGGTCCATGGGATGACCGCCTTGCCTATCCCAAGTTGTTTCATTGACTCAAGTGTCTTGAAGAGCATGACAGAGCCAACCCCCATCTTTCTCTTCTCCTCCATTACTCCGATGGGCCCGAACCAATGGTGTTCCAAGGACCCGAAGACGGAGAAGGCCATCGGCCCACCCTCGTCCTCTGCGACCCAGACCCCAGCACCTGGACGACCTATTGCCCTCTCCGCCTCGTAGGCCCATGTCGACCCGAACTTGGCTTTCACCCAGTCTCTGAGCTTCTCCTTGTCGGTAGGGTTAACCAAGGTGAAGACCACGCCGCTGTCTACCAGCCGATCCTCGGCGGCCACGATTCTCCTTGGGACCCTGAAGGCTGATAGGTCCACAATGTAGTCCACGCACTCCCCGCACTTTTTGAATCCCTCCGACAGGAGGAAGTCTAGTAGGTCCTCATAGCGAAGATAGACGCCCGGGAGGAGATGCCAGCTCGCAAAGTTGGAGTATATGAGCTTCTTGGAGCCCTCGCTTCTCAGGTGCTCGGCCATCTTCTCCAGCAGCTCGTGCATCAGGGTCGCATCAAAAGGAACGGTGCAGATCAGTTTGACGTACGCGTTCGGGTTGTTGGCTACCTTGTCCTGGGGGGATTTCCTGTACCGCGCACCAATCACTGCTCCGCGAAGCAATCCGGCCTTGCGGGCCAGGAGCAGGTCGGTTGGGAGGAAATTCGGGTCCTCCAAGGTCACCTTCCTCATGGTTCTGATGGAGATCTCGTGAAGCGGGTGGGCCTTCTGGACTAGATCGGCAAGGCTCGGGAGGGCGGAGTCCTCGTAGGTCCCAAACTGCATAAGCATCGCGTCCTAGGATGGGGCCGCCCGGATTTGAACCGGAGTCACCAGCACCCCAGTCCAGCCAAACGTGGCAGCTGGAAGGATGGACCAGGCTACCCTACGGCCCCTTGAGTCGACAGTCCAGATCTAGGAGTTCTAATAAATAATTCCGAAGAGCGAAGAGCGGGCTTATCCCTCTACAGTCCTTTAGGTCATGGATGGCAACCGAAACCCCCTTTCGCTGGCGCGGCCCACCAGGGGGCCAATCCCATTATAAGGCAATCGACGAGTTCTTCCGTATGCACGAGCTGTCTTCGGCGACCGTTGTGGTGCGCACAGCTGTCGGCGTGGCAGCCGAGAGAGGCGCAAGCCGCGTCACGAGGGTCAAGCTGCAGATCGGAGAACTCACCCTCCTGAATCCCGATCAGCTGAGATTCTGCTTTGGGGTCGCCTCGAAGGGAACCTTGGCCGAAGGGGCAGAACTTGACGTAGAGATCGGTCCGGCAGTTCTCGCCTGCCAGAGCTGCGGGTCACGGTTCAGGTGGACAGCTCCCTATGACGATCCAGCCTCTCATCTGTACACCCCTAGGTTGAGCTGCTCGTGTGGCAGCAGCGATTTGAAAACCATATCGGGCCGCGAGCTGAAGATCATCAGCGTAACGGTTCAGCAATGAACATTGCTAGCTTAAGGGGGGAGGGAGAGAGCCTGCATGAGGCTTTCGATGCCGAGTCCCCTCGTTGCACTCGTTCTAACCGCAGTCGTCCTGGGATTGATGAAGGCCAGATCGGCTTCGAGCTTCTCGACATCGGTGCCGAAGACGTCAGCCATGTCGATCTTGTTTATGGCCACAACATCCGCATCGGCGAAGATCATGGGGTGCTTGACCACCATGCTCTCGCCCTCGGTCACCGATATGACGACCGCTCTCTTGCTGCAACCCAGGTCGAACTCGGAGGGGCAGATCAAGTTCCCAACGTTCTCAACGAAGAGAACGTCCAAGCCGCTCAGATCGAACCTGTCCAGGGCCCTTCTCACCAGATTGGCGTCCAGGTGGCACTCCTTGCCCGTGTTTACCTGAACCGTCTCAGCCCCCTTCTCTCTTATTCTGTCTGCGTCGATGCTCGTGGCGACATCGCCGCCCAGCATGCCACACCTCAACCTGCCTCCAAGGCGCTCGACCATGGCGGCTATCAGGCTCGTCTTTCCCGATCCGACCGATCCCATGACATCAATGGACAGGATGCCGTGCTTGGCGAAGATGGCCCTGTTGACCTCGGCAATCGCCCTGTTGGCCTCCAGTAGGTCCTTCTCGATCTCTACGTCGAGCATCTCGCCCTCCTCTGCCACCACCACCTCAGAGGCTTTCCTGTTGGAAGTGGCCCTGTCAAGGTGGAAAACCGATCTCTCCAGAAGCCTCGCGGCCGCGAGGATGTCGGCCCTCGACGGGATATCGTCCTGCCCGGCTAGCGTGCCAAGCCTTGCTGCGTCAAGCCTCAAGCGATGAGCCAGAGATTTCACGTACTCTGCCATGTAATCACCCTCCGAGTCTTACGAATCCCAGGTCGAGAGCATCAAGAGTCTTGCGGGTTGGAACGCCGTTGGTGTCCCAGCCTCTGACGGCGTAGTACTCGTCGAGCATCTCTTGGAGCCTGACCGTGGCACCCTTTGAGCCTCCCTCTTTCAGGGGCTCCTGGGTGAAGCGGGGGGGCAAGGAGTCGTCCTTCCGATCGAATCCCTCCCGGGCGTTGAAGGCCCTCTCCAAGGAGTAGATTCTCTTCCCGATCTCCATGATGTCCTCCTGACTGTAATCAACCCCGGTGGTAGCCTTCAGCACACGTGCAAGGTACTCCTGGTTGACGTTGTAGCCAACGAACTTGCACACGATGAGGGAATCCATCGAAGCGTAGAGATCCTGGCCCCTCGCTAGCAGGTCTGCCTTCCCCGACCAGGTGAACCTATCGATTAGTTTGGGGACTCCAAGGACCTCCCAACCGATCATGTAACCTCGGAGGTGGCATCCGCCCCTGTTAGACGTAGCATAGGCCAAGGCCATGCCCTGCGCCCCTCTTGGGTCATAGGCGGGGAGCTCCATGCCTTTCACGCTCATGGAGTACCGACCTGCTCCGTGGCTCTCGGCAAACCTTCTGGAGCCCTGAGCCAGTTCATCACCTATCCCATCCCTGGCAGCTATCCTGGGTATGAGGGACTTGAGCGACTCGCCGTCCCCGAAACGGATTCCTTCCTTGATGATGCCGCGCTGGGCGAGTTCCATGAGGCAGCCTATCGTGACTCCCGTAGATATGGTGTCAAGCCCGTATTCATTGCAGAGATAGTTGGCCTCGGTGATGACGTCCAAGTCGAAGACCCCGCATTCCGGCCCCAACGCAAAGGCCGTCTCGTACTCGGGGCCGTCTCCGGAGGCATGGGCTGTGCGCGTCTTCCTGCCGCACCCAATCGGGCATCCGAAACAGGCGCTTCGCTTTTTCAGTATTCTCTCAGTCACGGCCTCGCCCGAGACCTCGTCGGCCTTCTCGGAACAGCCCTCCTGAAAATTCCTCACCGGAAGAAGGCCGTGGATGTTGATGACGTTCATCAGCACGTTTGTGCCAAACTTGGGAAGCGCTCTAGATGTAATGGGGCTTTCGTCAAGCTTCTTCCTAGTCTCGGCCACGAAGAACTTCAGCTTCTCTGGATCTGCGATCTCCACCCTCCTAGACCCGCTGACGAGGATCGCTTTGAGATTCTTGGATCCCATGACCGCTCCCGGCCCGCCGCGGGCCGCGACGCCCCCTCTGCCCCCGTTGCCGGCCTTGTCGAACATTATCGTCGAGAACAGGACCAGCTTCTCCCCGGCCGGGCCTATGCAGGCAACGTTATACTCGCCGCCCTCATAGTTGGACAGGGACCGGGTACTCTCGTGGACCTTCTTTCCCCAGTAGCTCTTGCCACTGCGGATGTCTATGCCATCTTCGCCCACGACCAGTAGCGAGGGTTCCTCTGCTGCACCCTCTATGACCATGGCGTCGTGGCCCGCCCTCTTCAACTCGGGTCCCCATTTGCCTCCGGCATTGGCATCTAGGATGGTGTTGGTCAGGGGGGACTTGGTTGAGACGCTCATCCTCCCGGACGTTGGAACGCTTGTCCCGGTTACCGGTCCGGTGGCGAATATCAGCTTGTTCTCGGGGCCAAGAGGATCGATGGCTGGGGCGAGCTCATCGTATAGTATCCTTGCACCGAGGCCACGTCCGCCCAGAAACTGCTTGAGCAACAATCCATCGAGCTTGTCCTGCTTGATCTGTCCGGAATCCAGGTCGACCCTGAGAAGGGAATTCATCCATCCGTACGTATCTTCACCGCATGACCCGCCGCCACGAGGGCCTTTAATGTTTCTCCGGATTCATTCTCGGCCGAATACAAAACAGCTTTCAACAGCCCGAGCAAATCACCCTGGGGAGGGAAGTGTCAGCGAAGGGCGAGAAGTCGTACAGGTTCCTGTGGCTGCTCATAACTGCTGTGGCGATCTACAGCGTGATCATTGCGTTCATGCCATGGGTGGGATACGATGAGGCGGACAAGTTGGTGGAACGGTCCACCTACGTTGTCATAGGTGTGACGATCGCAGGCATAGTGTTCCTCCTTTTCTACATGCGCCGACACATGCGATCATCGGCTCCGGTCAAGGTACAGGGCGAGCAGGTTCTGCCACACAAGCTCAGCCTCATTGGAGAGCCGGTGGGGACGGGTAGAAAGCTTGAGGCAAAGCCGGAGGCTCAGCGCTACGATAGGTGGCAGGACCACAGTTGTCGGCAGACCTTCGTCAAGGAGATCTGCACAACGTGCGTCCACTACAGAAGAAGGTACTACGGCAACTTCTGCAAACAACTCGGGATGGTCGTCGACAAGCCCACCGGACTCGGCAGACAAGCGGCATAGCGGGTACTGGCGACGAGACGGTTAAGAAGGGGGCCGCTCTTGCCGGATTCCATGCCCGGCAAACCCGATCTTGGGATCAAGGTTAGCCCCGACTCGCCGAATCCGGTGAGGTTCGCGGCCGCGGAACTGCGCCGGTGTCTGATGAGGATGACAGGGGAGAGGGTTAGGCTTTCCCACGCGGAGGCTCTTCCCTTCGACGAATCAGGCCACATCATAGTTGGTACCAGAGACCAGTTCTCGCCCATCCTGGGTGAGGAATGCCCTTCCCACGACCTGGATGACGAGATACTGGTTACGCAGAGGGATGGCAACTGCCTCATCACAGGGTCGAACCCCAGAAGCGTTCTCTTCGCAACATACGACCTTCTCGAGCATCTTGGTGCCAGGTGGATAGGACCCGGATACCTCGGAGAGGTCCTTCCCAGGCGGGATTGCTCGGATCTGTACAATCTGGAGATCGCCCAGAAAGCCTCATACCGCCACCGGGGAGTATCCATCGAGTGCGCTCCATCTCTTGAGAACGCGATCAGCATCATTGACTGGATGGCAAAGCGCAAGATGAACACCTTCTTCCTTCAGTTGAAGACATCTTTGTACTTCTGGAATAACTACTACTCCCGCGAGTACAACAAATCCCACGGGGTCCCCGAGAAAATAGACGTGAAGCGCTCCCTTGAGATGGACGATGAAGTCATCCAGGCGGTCAAGGCGAGGGGGTTGATGCTGCACAGGGTCGGTCATGGCTGGACCGCGGAGTCCGTAGGATTCCCGGGCCTGGGCTGGTATGAGGCTGAAAGGGAGCCCGATGAGGCGACCCGCCAACTATTGGCCGAGGTCGGGGGGAAGAGGGAGTTCCACGGCAACACTCCGTTGAACACCGAGCTGTGCTACTCCAACCCCAGAGCCTTCCGGGGAATCGTGGATGACGTGGTTGGATATGCTTCATCGCATCCGGAGGTCGACAGCCTCCACTTCTGGCTTTCGGATGGAACAAACAACTTTTGCGAATGCAAGTCCTGCAGGACGCTCAGCCCATCCGACTGGTACGTCAGACTAGTCAGAGCGGTCGCCAAGAGGATGGGGAAGCAAGGGCTGAAGACCAGGCTCGTCTTCCTGTGCTACAGCAACACGCTCTCTCCCCCGAGGGTGGAGAGGTTCGGACCTGAACGGGACCTGCTGGTCTTCATGTTCGCCCCCATATCCCGCTGTTATGTCCATTCCCTCTCCGATCCTCTGTGTTCGGGCGGTGGCGAATCCGGAGGCTGGGATTTGAACGAGGTCAGGCCACCGAGAACCAACGCCGAATACGTGCTGATCCGGAAGGGGTGGAAGGAGATCTTCGATGGGGATAGCTTCATCTTCGAGTACTACCTCTGGATGCCTTACCACAGGTATTTGAATCCCCTGGGGTTTGCACGCCTCATCCATCGGGACATAAAGTCTCTGACGCAGCTGGACCTCAACGGAATGGTGAGCGTTCAGGTCCTCAGATGCTTCTACCCCACGGGACTTCCTATGGCATCCATGGCTGAAACGCTCTGGGACTCTGAGGTCGATCTCGACGCGGTGATCCGAGAACACCTCAAGGCTTGCTTCGGACGTAACAGCAGCGCGGTATACGCCTACCTGTCAAGAATGGATCGCCTCCTGTCCCCATCAGACGACAAGATCCACACGGGCCCGCTGAGCTCCTGCGATGGGGCGAGGGCAGCCCAGATCGTGCGGGAGGCGGATGCGTTCTCGTCGGATCTGGACCGAATGGAGGCTGCAGATGATCGAGAGAAGCGTTATCTGGCCCTGATCAAACACTATACCAAGCTGTTGCGCATGAGGGCTCAGACGGTCATGCTGAGGGCCTCGGCCCGGTGTGATGAGGCGAATGACCTGGCCCGGAAGACGTCGGAGTTCCTGAGGGAGACGGAGAGCTGCACCGAACATTACCTGGACACATGGGCCATGTTGCGTTCCCTGGTCTAGGAGCCGATCCCTGGGCATTCCGGGGTAAAGAAAGCCGCCAAAGGTAAACCATAACGTTACAAATAACAGCCATTTTCTACAAAATCACTAAATTTTCCTAACAATTATATTGTTGCGTGGCAATCAACGAGGACGAGATAGTCTACAGCCTGCTGAAGAGGAAGAGGACAGACTATCAGGTTCGTTGCCCCAGATGCAAGAGACTTCACAGGCGCAACGAGCTGAACAACCACATCTTCATGAAGCACAGAGACTACTGGGACAAGCACAAGATATCCATCATGCTGAAGTACTGAGTCGGTCTCCTCTTCGTCGACCGGTGTCCCAGGGGACGTACGTCCGCCCGGGTTCTGATGTGCGAATTCTCCGAGACTGGGATTCGAAATCGTCGAAGATCCTCTTGAACCCTGCTAACACCAGTCTCAAGCCGGGGCCTTCGCCTCTCATCATTCAAGCGAGTCGATCAACGACCCTTGCTCCATCCCCAGTTGGTGTGGTGCTTTCAGGTACCTCTACCCTTCGCTCCCCGGCCGCTTCTGAACGCGTGCGCGTCTTGTCAGGTCCGGACCCTCCTGCTAGGTCAGCATTGGTGTCATGCCCTCTCCGAAGACCACCGCTCTGGAGCCATTGGTCATGCTAAGCCTCACCGCTTCGTTGACAGCGGTCCCGATTAGCGCCTGTTCGGGCAGTGGACGGACCTTCCCCAGCTCCTCCAGGATCCTCAGCCTGACCGCCTTGGCCTCGGGTTCCGCCAGACCTTTCGTCCGGCGATGAATGCTGAGAAGGTCATGGATGGGCTGGACCAGGCTATCCCCCCCGTACCCGGCCCACTCCGTCTTCCCAGGGTCATCCCAGTCAGGGTAGGGCTTGAAGAAGTAGGGATTGTAGGTCTCGGTCCCGTGGGCTGTGGTTACGAAGTTGCAGTTTCTGTTGGCGTGGTCGGCAGCGTAGGTGCCTTCCGTTCCCGTGAGCTGGAGCCCCTGGTTCGTCAGGTTCGGGTTGGAATCCGGGAGCACCCACGAGGTCTGAACGAAGAGGACGGAGCCGTCTTCCCACTCTATCACCGCCTGCACCGCGTCGAAGCAGTCCTTGCCGTGCCTTGGCAGGAACTTCTTCTGCCCGAAGGCGATGACCCGGACGGGCCTGAGGCCGGTGATGTAGTAGTAGGCGTCGACGTAGTGCACTCCGATGTATTCGAAGGGAGAACTCTTCTCGGCCCAGTTCTGGAAGACCTTCAGTGACATCTCCCTTCTCTCTTCGATCCAGGCGTGGCCGTGAAGCATCTGCCCCAGCTCTCCCCTCATGTACCGGTACCTAGCCGCCCTTATGGCCTTGTCATGTCTCTTGTGATAGTCCGTGTAGACGTAGGCGGCCTTCTCCCTCGCCTTCCGGGCGATGGCATTCGCCTCCGCGGTCTTCAGGCAGAGAGGTTTCTGGACTATGCAGTCGAATCCGTGATCCAAAGCGCTGATAACGACCTCGGTGTGCAGATGATCGGGAGTCGCCACGATGACGGCTCCTGGGTGCGCGAGCTGCTTTAGGGCATCTCGATAGCAGAGAGGATGGGAGGACTCGAGAGGGTGATCTGAGGGGTCGGGGAATGCCTTGAACTCTTCGTCCGGGAATGCGTGGCGCAGACGGGAGATGGTGCTCGGTCTCCGGCTGGCAACGAGTATCTCACCTACTAGGCCTCGCCTTTTCTCCTGGAACATGGTGGGAAGTATGACCTCCTCGGTGATCATTCCTCCTCCAACCACCAGGATGTTCAGTTTGTCGTCCATGTGCACGCACGAGGCCATGCATAATATAAATCGTGCGCAAGTCGGATCTGTGCAACCGCCCAGAGCCGATCATCATCTGGAGAGGTCGGATGCTCGGGAAGCGGAACTCGTCGCCCAACAAGGTCTCCCAGACCGAAAGGGAGATCCGTCTAGGGTTTTCTAGCTTCCGCAATGGCTTCCTCAAGCACCTCGACGCCTTCCTTGATGGCCTCCGCGGTGATCACAAGGGGCGGACTTATCTTCACCGTGGCGCTACCGAAGCCCACCGGGCTGAACATCAGAAGCCCTCCCCTGACGCATTCCTCGACAATTCTGAAGGCCAGATCCCCGTCGGGCTCCTTGGTTCCGGCCTTCACGATGTGGACCCCTGCCACCAGTCCCTTGCCGTGAACGGCTCCAATGACATCGGCATGCCTTCTTCTGACCTTCTCCAGAGAAGAGTGCAGAATCCTCCCAACCTTCAGTGCGTTGCCGATTAGGTCCTCGCTCTCGATCGTCTGGATGTTGGCAAGTGCCGCGGCGCAGCAGACGGGGTTCCCGCTGTGGGTGCTGGTCATCGTCCCCGGGGCGTAGAGATCCATCACATCACCGCGGCCCAGCACCGCCGAGAGAGGCAGAGAACTTGATATCGCCTTTCCACAGCATATCAGGTCGGGAACGACGCCGTAATGCTCGAAACCCCAGAGCTTCCCCGTCCTCCCGAACCCTGCCTGGATCTCATCAAAGGCGAGAAGTGCACCGTTTTCATCGCACCACTCACGCAGTTCCTTGATGTATTGCTTTGGGGCAAAGCTTGCCCCGCCGCCTTGGTAGGTCTCGGTCATGACGCAGGCAACATCCGCTGCCCTGACCCCTTTCTCTTTCAGGCGTGTCTCAAACAGCTCGAAGCTCTGATCCTCGCACCGGAAGCCGTCCGGAAAGGGGACCTGAACGAAGCCCGTGTCCAAGCCGGCCAGCCAGTTCTTTAGTTCCGGGATCCCACCGGCAAGCTGGGCCCCCATGGTTCTGCCATGGAAGGCGTTCTCGAAGGTCACGATCACGGTCTTCGTCTTGCTCAGCGATCTGCCGTAGGTCCGGCCCAGCTTGACGACGTTCTCGGTTGCCTCGGCGCCGGTAGTGAGCAGGAAGCACTTGCTTATTCTCTTTGGTGCCAGCGAGACCAGTTTCTCGGCCAGTTCCGCTCTGATCGCGCTCGGGAAGCAGTAGTTGTGGAGAAGTTTGCTGTGGGCTTGGTGAACTATGGCGTCCACAATGGTGTCCCGCCCGTGTCCGGCGCTTGCGACGAGAACACCAGAACTCCAATCGATCCACATGTTGCCGTAGGCATCCCAGACCTGGAATCCCTCGGCATGATCCCATACGACGGGAGGCTGGCCCCCCATGGATCGGGGCTCGTATCTGCGCAACTTGCGAAGAACCGGCAGGGACTGTGGCACGGGGAACTTGGTCACAATTCTCCGATGTCTGGTCTCCACTCGCCGTGTTTGCCTTGGGGTAAGATCGAACTCCTTTCCTGCCATTGACCCAGCAACCAAGTCGTGCCCGTTGCAGTCGAGTAAATATCTTTTCGGGGTGTGTGGATTCGCGGGGCATCGATTCTGTTCCCCCCGGGCTCTCCGCTCCCCATGCAAGCCAAGGAGCAGGGTTGTTAAAGACCGATGGATGAGTGCCTCTTCCGCCAGGCATCCCTAAGCATTGAAAAGGACCAGGTACCCGCCAGTGTGGCCTCGGAGCCCACTATGCCCATGACGAAGACGAGGAACACCTTGAAAGGCGCGTATAGTACGACGACTCCCATGATGTCGTCGATCGCGGCGTACTCCGGTTCATCGCAGTTATCACCCTTGGTCGACACATCCTCCCCGTCGATCCCAATGAGCCTATGGACGTAGTTGTATCTCTGGTTCTTGACGTGGACGATGTCACCCACACTGGGCTGCCTGCGGGCGAGGATGATGAGCGCGTCGCTGGGAATGGTTGGCAGCATGGACTTCCCGGTCGCCCTTGCAGCATAGAGCCCCAGACCTCGAGTCAGGAACACTGAGACGCAGATGCCAATGATCAGGGCACACAGCAAGGAGTTCAGAAGTGGAACCAGAAACTGCCTGCGCATCCAATTGGCGAAGCGCCGGTTGGGATATAAAGGTGGGGAATTGGGTAAGGGCCTGTGGAAGTTTCCCGGGTTTGAAGGGTTCCCTGAACCTTCGTCAAGCTGTTCGGTAAGGATCTTCGATGGAACGGCGTGATGGTGAGGAATCCGATCTGCCTGTCTGACGGCTGCGACCGATGTGAAAGGAATTCCTTGCCTTTCGATTCGTTGGGGGGGAAGGCCGCGGACCCTGCAAACCTCGAGGTAACCTACATGCGCCAAAACAGGGAATCTGTAGAGGATCTTAGGTCTCGGTCTCGGGTAATCTTTATCTGCCAGACATAAAGCTTGGCCACGAGGCGTGACTGTGGCACGCAGGATCAATTGCGCTACCAACCAGGCGACCGAGTGGTCCTTCCAAAGCAGCGAGGTCTACAGGGACCCTTTCAATGCACTGGAGCTGGATGTGATCTTCTCTGACGAATCCGGAAACGAATGGGGAGTACCGGCTTTCTGGGCTGGAGAAGAGGAGTGGAGGATAAGGTTCGCACCTCCGCACCCTGGCAGATATACCTACCGCAGCGTTTGCTCTGATCCGGAAAATGAGTCCCTGAGCAATCGAACCGGTGAACTCAGGGCAGTGGAATACCGCGGAGATAACCCCCTCATCAAGCATGGGAGCTTGCGCGTAAGCCGGGATGGTCGACACTTGGAGCATGCTGACGGGACCCCCTTCTTCTGGCTTGGCGACACCTGGTGGATGGGTCTTTGCAGGCGGCTGGGTTGGCCGGAGGATTTCAAGCTTCTGGCTGCCGACAGAAAGGAGCTCGGCTTCACGGTCGTACAGATAGTGGCCGGGCTGTATCCTGACATGCCTCCCTTCGATCAACGGGGCGCCAACGAAGCTGGATACCCGTGGGAGAGACGGTACGCGCGCATCAACCCCGCGTACTTCGACATGGCCGACCTGCGCATCGAGTGGTTGGTGCGCACCGGACTTGTGCCGTGCATCGTCGGCTGCTGGGGCTACTTTCTCCCGTGGATGGGCGTGGCCAAGATGAAACAGCACTGGCGCTACCTAGTTGCCAGGTACGGATGCTATCCCGTCATCTGGTGCCTTGCAGGGGAGGCCACAATGCCCTATTACCTGTCCGAGAGGAAGGAGGAGGAGAAAGCTTTCCAGAAATCCGGGTGGACGGAGATAGCAAGGTACCTGCGGGCGACTGATCCCCACCGGCATCCGATGACGATACATCCGAACAACTTCGGCCGGGATCAGGTGGAGGATGCCTCGGTCCTGGACCTGGATATGCTGCAGACCGGCCACAGCGACAGGCAGAGCATCCCCAATCACGCCAAGAGCGTCATGGAATCCCTGCGTCGAGAACCTAGAATGCCCGTCGTCGTGGGCGAGGTATGCTACGAAGGCATACTGGAGGCCAGTCGCTCCGAGATCCAGAGGCTGGCGTTCTGGTCCTCCTTCTTGCTCGGAGCGGGCGGCCACACGTATGGAGCCAACGGGATATGGCAGGTCAACACCGAAGAGAAGCCCTTCGGTCCCTCGCCCCACGGTTCCTCCTGGGGGGATACTCCGTGGGAGGAGGCCTACCATTTGCCTGGATCAAGACACCTGGCTTTGGGGAAGAGGATACTTGAGAGGTTCCCATGCTGGGACTTCGAGCCCCACCAGGAGTGGGTCGAGCCCCACTCCGGCGGAGAGGACTACTTCCTTCCCTACGCTGCCGGCATCCCGGGCCAGGTACGGGTGATGTACCTGCCGTCGTCCAGAACCGTGGTGGTCAAGGCACTGGAGGAGGGTCTGTCCTACAAGGCCTCGCTGATAGATCCCAAGAATGGTAGGACCTATCCCGCGGGCAGAGCTCGCCCGGATTCCAACGGTGACTGGCGATCCCCCAGGCCGCCGATATTTCAGGACTGGGTCCTGGTGCTGGAGAGAAGCAGATGAAAAGAAGGGGAGAATGGCCGTGATGACTAATCCCCATCAGACGACCCGCGTCGCGCCAACCGCTCGATACAAAGTCCTCTTGACCATCAGGGACCATAGTACGAACCCGGTGACCAGCGACGCTCCCGTCACCGAGAACCATTCGGTGAGATAGACCCAGACGAGTGCCTTGTCCTTGGCTTGAACCGCTTTCTCGTTGAGCTCGGCCCAGAGATCCTTGATCTCCTCGAAGACCCGGCTAGCCTCATCGTAGTCGTTCTCCCTGTACAACGCTTCACCCTCCTTCTCGCGCCTGTTGATAGCATCTAGATCGGCATAGAGCTGGCCCGTTCTTGCCCCGAACTTCTCAACGAACTCGAGGAGAGACACCAACAACACGGCATTATCGTTGTGCAGGTTGATTTCCTCTCGGAGACGGTGGGCCCGGTAAACATCGTCGGGAATGGGCTTGTCGGCCGCGAAGTATACGAGATAGATCACGAAGTCTTGGTACCATCTCCAGTACTGCAGCATCCTGTTCGTGGTGCCATGGCTCCCGAAGACCTGAGTCTCCCCCACGACCTTCCCCTGACCCGAGACCCACCATGCGATCCACGGATAAGCCACGTTCGATCCCACGGCCTCCGCAACCAGGATGGCCCCTTCTCTAACCTTGACCTTGTTCAGCAGCTCCACCGGACCTGACTCCGCCCATGGAAGCCTGGCCAAGGGATGATTCTGATCGACGAACCGCGGAAGCTGGTGGCCGGCATAATCGGGATTGTAACCAGGCAGGCACTCGAAAGGCAAGATGATGCCGAGGATGGTATCTCCCCACGACTTGTACGAGCCCTCGCCCACGCCGCCCCAGGAGGCATCCCCTCCCCACATGCTGAATGGCATCCCCCTTTCTTGGACGGCTTTGGCGAACCACGAGATCCACCTGTGATCGAAGAAGACCTGGGGAAAGGCCGTGCTTCCGCACGGGGCTTCGTGCAACAGGATCAGGTCGGTCCTATCCACGAGTTGCTCGAAGGACCGGGGCATGTAGATCCTCATGATCCTGTTCATCATCTCCGGGTCCTTCCCCAGGTCCGAGATGGAGTAGTGTCCAGCCGTCGGGACAGCGTAGGTCGAAATCGAGGGGTCATACGAAAGCATCCTGTCCGTCATCCCGCCTTGGAAAAGCGAGCGGGAGATGTAGAGCACATCGATTATGTCCGGCTCCTTGGCGGCCGGTGCCGGGGGGCAAAGCACCAACAAGACAAGCCCCACGCCTACAAGAGCATGGGACCCCATGCTCCAGGGGACGACCATCTCCAAGTTAAATCATTTGGTTCAATCCAGCGAAATGGCTTTGACCTGCGGCATCGGCTCCCACCGAAATATCTTAAGGGCCTGAAGAATCAGGCGCGACGAGCGCCAGGACTACTTTGAGTTCAGGCCTCCGACGATCGAGGACTCAGGGAGCCTGGGGCGGTCCAACGATGCGTAGGAGAGGATGCGATTTGGCAGAGGAACCTTGCTTCGACACGCTGGCGTTTTCCCTCAAGGAGTACAGGTCCAACAGACCCCAGATGACGTTCGACGCGCGAACTGCAAGGGAGACTGAGATCTGGCAGAGAAAGCTACGGGGCAAGCTAGTCGAGCTTCTCGGGGAGTCTCCCATCAGAAAGTGCTCTCTGCGTCCACAGAGCCTCGGCATAGAGGATTTCGGAGGCTATACCAGGGAGAGGGTCGTGTCCCGAAGCAGGAACAACCTCTCCGTCTTTGGCTACTACCTGCTTCCCAAACCGGTTCCGGAGGCCCCCCTGCCCGCCGTTCTGTGCCTGCACGGACATGGCAGGGGCGTGGATAGCATAGTCGGCATAGCCGAGGACGGAACCCAGAGAAGCGAATACGGGGAGTACCAAAGAGATTTCGCGCTTCAGTGCGTCGACCGCGGCTTCGCGACCCTGGCGATCGAGCAGCTGGGATTTGGCAGGCGCAGGGATGAGAGGGCCAGGAAGGGAGGTCCGGGCAATTCCTCATGCCAACCTGCCTCAGGCGCAGCCCTGCTGCTGGGCCAGACGATGATAGGCTGGAGGGTCTACGACGCCGTGAGGGCCCTTGACTACATGCAGACCAGAAAAGAGGTGGACCCCGCACGGATGGCCGCGATGGGGATCTCAGGCGGAGGGACCACGACCTTTCACCTCGCGGCTTTGGATGAGCGCGTGAAGGTGGCCGTGGTTAGCGGTTACTTCAACACCTTCAAGGCCAGCATCTTCAGCCTGTCGCATTGCATGGACAACTATGTGCCCGGAATTCTCCGATACGCCGAGATGTACGACATCGCAGGCCTGATCGCACCAAGGGCGCTCTTTGCTGAGAGCGGAACCAAGGATGGCATCTTCCCATATAAGGCAACCCGGACGGCGATCAGGAAGGCCCGGGCGGTCTACAAGGCCCTCGGGTGCCCGGAGAAGTTGGGCTTGGAGATCTTCGAAGGGGAACACCAGTTCTATGGAAAGGGGGCATTCAAGTTCCTAGAGCAGATGTTGTGAGATCTGTCGCTCGCCTGGCCAGCCGTCCAGCATCGACCGCGACTCTTTGAGGGGAACGCACCGAGCCGTCAGTAGAAGAAGAGCTCCCGGGATCCCAGGTGACCCACCTGGTTGACGTAGTGTATCCTTGCCCTCCCCTCCCGGTAGGAAAGAAGGGTGAAGCAACAGTTGTGATGGTAGAACCTTGACTGGATCATGGGCGGGCAATCCACCCAGACGGAGGCTATGGCGTCTATGGATCCTCCATGCGCGACGGCGGCGATCCTCTCGTGCTTGCCTTCCATCGACTGGAATTCTGCAATCAGGGGTCGAACCCTCGAATAGACATCCTCCCAGGTCTCATCGCGATCGGGCCACCACGCCTCGGGCATATCCTTGGGGACGATGAACTGGGGGAACTTCGCCACGATCTCGCTTCTTGTTTCTCGCTTGCCCGGTCCGCTTTTCTCATGGAGCCTGTGGCGAATCTCGACGGGCAGGCCGATCTTCCTGGAGATGTTCAGGGCGGTCTGCATCGCCCTCGGGTAGGGACTCGAAAACATCCTTTCGATTCCCTGACCAATCAAGGCCTCTCCGGCCAGCTCGGCCTGGCGAACGCCGTTCTTGGTGAGCGTGCCCTCCTCGGGGCATGCTTGGTCGACCCCGCTCTCTCCATGTCTTATCAGCAACAGATGCATGCAAAGCACTCTCGTTGATACCGCAGCGACACGCTGCCTCGCACGGTCTTCTGGGGGGCTGGTAGAGCCCCGACTAATAACTCTAGCCCGCTCAGTCACTCAGCCCCTTGAGACATCGGGGGCGGGTTGTCTTCAGGCCATGTCGATCTTCGGTATCTGGAAAGGCGTTACATTTATATTGACACGTTTGTCACAAAAAGTAACACGGTGTCTTTTGTGCACATCCCCGACGGATTGATATGGCCCATCATCCTCCTCATCGGCTGGGTTGCTTCCATCGCCGTTGTTGGCTTTGCAGTTCGGCGTTCCTCGAAGACCGTTGGCCCCAACAGGGTGCCCTTCATGGCGCTTCTGGCAGCCGGAATCTTCGTGGCCCAGATGCTCAACTTCCCCATTGGCGGAGGCACTTCCGGCCACCTGGTGGGGGCTGCCCTCGCGACGATCCTGCTTGGGTTCGCGCCTGGCGTGCTCGTCATCACCGTCATACTTGTTGTGCAGGCCCTGCTTTTCGGCGACGGAGGAATCACGGCGCTGGGCGTCAATCTGCTGAACATGGCAGTGATCGGCTGCGCGGTGAGCGCCTTTGTCCTGTCTCTTAGCCCCCAGCGCCTCCGGCGGCTGACGCTTCCCGCAGCAGCGTGGTTGGCCGTTTTCGTCGGGTCGCTTGCCTGCGCGCTAGAGTTGGGGTTCAGTTACTCCGCTTCCAACGGATCGTTCGGCATACCGATGGCGATAGCCCTTCCGGCGATGCTGGGTTACCATTCCGTGATCGGCATCGGCGAGGCCATCCTAACGGTCGGAATAGTCGCGTATCTCAAGCAGGTGCTGCCCGAATTGGCAAAGGAGCAGCCTGCCGGGGGGTTCTGATTTGTTGAGCAGAGAATATGCAGTAGCGGCCATCGGCATAATCGCACTCTTCGCGGTCGGGTTGGTCCTGTTCTTCCTGTTCTCGGCCGAGTACGGCGATGGCTTGGAGAGATCTTTGGAACGTGCAGATGTTGAGGAAGGCGAGCCCATATTTAATGCACCGTTCAGCTATGGGGAGGACTACGCAGGGGCATTTGCCGCCGGCTTGCTGGGGTTTGGAACCGTTCTAGCATTGGTCTATGGGATAGGCATCATCTTGGGTAGGAAGGATGCGACACGACAGCATTGATGCTTACGCCCACAAGTCGAGGTTCGTGGGGCTGGACCCGAGAAGCAAGGTGGTCGGGTTCCTTGCTGCAGCTGTTGCAACCGCGCTGCTCACGGATCTCATGCCAGTGCTTTGCTCACTTGGTCTGGCCCTTGTCCTCCTGGGGCTGTCCGGGCTGCCCCTCCGGCACATTCTAAGACATGCTCTCCCGCTGCTGCCGTTCGCTCTTTTCGCCTTCTTGGCGATACTGCCGTTCAGGGGACCGGCTGCGGCCACCGTGCTCCTGCTTCGGGTCCTTGCCTGCGAGATGTACGTGGTACTGCTCTCCTCTGTCACACCCTTCATGGACTTAATGCGAGCCCTGCAGGCCTTGGGGCTTCCCTCGATCTTGCTTGAGATGATAGTGTTCCTCTACCGCTACATCTTCGTCTTCCAGGAGGAGTCCCATCGAATGTCCTCGGCGAGAAAGGCGAGAAGATTCGCGGGCGGTAGAAGCATCCTCGACAGGAGAGGCTTGGACACGATTTCTTCGTCCATCGGGATGATCCTTTACAGGTCCTATCAGAGGGGTCTCGCGGTCAGGCAAGCACTGGTAGCCAGAGGCTATGGTGGTCGCATAAAGACGCTGACCGAGTTCTCGATAGGTCGTTGTGAGCTAGCATTCCTAGTCGCCATGGGGGGCGCGATAGCAGGCTTGTTCATCATCCAGCTGGAGATATTGTGATGAAGGCTATTGAGGTTCGGGATATCTCATACCGCTATGAGGATGGAACAATCGCAGTAAGCCGTCTCAGCTTCGACGTCGATCAAGGGGAGAGGATCGCTATCCTTGGCCCCAACGGGGCGGGTAAGTCGACCCTCCTCCAGCTCTTGATCGGGCTGAGGTTTCCCCAGCAGGGCACCATCAGCATAGCGGGCGAGGACCTGAATCGGAAGAGCGCCGATCGTGTCAGAAGGCATGTGGGGATGGTCTTTCAGGATCCTGACGACCAGATCTTCATGCCCAGCGTCCGAGAGGATGTTGCCTTCGGCCCCACGAACATGGGCTTGTCGAAGGCGGAGGTCGAGGAAAGAGTGAACCGCGCCCTTGGGACCACCGGGCTGCAAGGCTTCATTGACAGGGTTCCGCACCATCTCAGCCAAGGCGAGAAGAAGAGGGTGGCCATCGCCGGCGTCCTGGCAATGAATCCCCAGATCCTGCTTCTGGATGAGCCGACCTCAAACCTTGATGGGGCAGCCAAGAAGGCGCTCATCCAGGATCTGAAGGGCCTTGGCCAGACCATCTGCATCGCCACTCACGATTTGGCAACGGCGATGGAGATAGCGACCCGGGCCTTGGTCATGGACAGAAGCAAGCTTGCCGAGGGCACCTACAGGGAGATACTCTCAGATCCCGATCTGCTCGCGCGATCCCGGCTGGAGCCACCAGCCATTTGGGAGCTCTTCCGTCATCTTGAACAAGAGGGACACGCATTGGGACGCCCCACCACCACGGAGGAGGCACTGCAGCTACTCAGGCAGGCTCTTCATCGGGGCTGACCCAAGCCTTGACCAGCAAAGAAACAAGGATGATGCATGGCCCGCGTCGAAAACCGTTCTTCGAGGGCCCCCTCCTGACTAGGCCGTCGGCAAGAACGGCTGGATCTGGAGGCCTTCACCCCATGCAATCGTCAAGCACGGACTCCCAACGGATGCCATCTGGCCGATGCTGGAGGCGTAGGTAGCCCTCGCAGCGATGTCGTGGCTCAATTCGTTCTCGTGAGAGGAGACGGTCAGCCGCGGCCCGATCCTTTCGATTATGTTCGAGAACTGGTAGGGGCTTCTGTTGAGAAGCAACACGTCGACGGGGTACTCCTGTCCCCATTCGTTCAGCACATTCTCTTCCTCCGCCAGGAGGGGCATCCGTCGGTTTATCCAGTGATCCCCCATATGCATGATGGAGAGCCCTCCAGGGGTCACGATGTAGTAGATGTTCAAATCACATCGATCGGGCGGTCCATCGTGATGGCCCTCCAGTGCGCTGAACGAGAGCATGCGGCTCTCACGCGATTCCCCCGGATGCATCTCTATCAAATTCAGATCCGGCTCATCCGACCACCGTTTGTGTAGATCGGGAGGCACCAGGATCTCCGCACCGGACCGGCAGATCATCTTGCACAGATCCAGGTCCGCATGATCCCCGTGCCAGTGACTCACGGTCGCCACGTCGATCTGTCTGGCCAATCTCTCGGCAAGATCATCACGCATGGTCGTCGCTCCGCATCCCCTGACCAGATCCAACGCGAGGGTCGCTTCCTTGGTCCTTATAACGAAACCGTGGTTGTACATCTTCCACAGCTTTGTCCGGGAGCGAGTCTTCACCTCGATCTGGCGCACGGCCATCGACATCCTCTCGTGGTAGAACCGCACGACGGCCTGAAGCTTGGAGGCCGATCGGATGTGTAGCACGTCGTCGATGACAAGCAGGGCCTCAACTCTTGCCTCATTCATTCCTTGGTCCGGCGGGTTGGCTTGGAGGACGTCCGAGGCCCAATCGAGGGCCAGGTCGGCCCATTCTTCGAGTTTGCCCAGATCTGGTCTCAACGTCCAGTCACCTTTCAGGGCCGTCTTGGATAATTCGCAGATGCCTACTCCGGAATGGGCAGGCGCCCGTGGCGCATGACGGTCCGCGTAATGATCTCCAGGCCCTGGTCCCTCCGAGTCGGGGGAACGGTCTCGGTTATGCCTAATGCCAGGCCTCTACCCGGGCTTCCCTCTCTGAGGAGTCCCCTTACATAGTCCCGAATGCCCTCTGCATTTCTGTAGAACATGACCTCTGGTATGTTGACCCAGATCCCAAGCTTCTCGCCCCAGAACTTTCTAGCCTCCTTCAACGGAAGATCGCCGGTAGGCGGAGGGGTGAAAGCCTGAATGACGTCCAGCCCCGTCTCCGGGAGCAGGTCCTTCAGGCAGCGAAGTCTACCGTCCATGTGTGATTGAACGATCTTGCCCTCGGAGTGAAGGATGTCAGAGTACTTCTGATAGTAGGGTATGCAGTACCGTCGGAAGAGCTGGGGATTGACAAGGAGGCCGTCAATGTTGTCCCCGACATTGACTATCCTGGGCGGAGACCGCGCGATGATCCTCATGCTCTGCTCCATCTTCGAATCAATAGCCTCCATGAGGTCCTCTACCATCTGCCTCCTCCGCCTGAGTTCGATAACGAACCTCTTGAACCCCATGTAGTGCACGATGAGCTGCATCAGAGGGGTGTACCCCGTTCCGACAAGAAGGATGCCGTGGTCAGCCACTTTGCCCATCATCGTTTCCAGCCCATCGTACTTTGGCTCAAAGACTTCATCCTCAACCATGTACTTGACGACCTTGTAGTCCTCGGGTGTCTTCAGCATACGCTCAACGACCCACGAGTCCCCCCTCTCTCCGTCCTCGTTGGGCAGGTTGATTCGGGTCTTCTGGGAGACCTTCCCCACCGGAGTCAGGTAGGTCGTCACTCTGTGGTCGTCAACGATCCTTGCCTCCTCCGTCACGTTGGGTCTGGATGAGCCGCAAGCCCCGACGGAATAGCAGAGACCCATCCCAAGGTCGAGCAGCGCTCTTAGTCTGTCGGGATCTCGTGGTGTATGGCCCTTCTTCGGAATCCAGGGAACGTAGTCCGGCTCGCCCCATGTCAATGCGCTGATGACCCTCTCCCTCATCCTCATGGCTTCTCAAACTCCATCATTCGCGCCTGCAAGGGGGTAATAAATCTGACATCACATCAGGCACCAGCCAATGATCGTGGGGCCAAGTCCAGCGGGGGCAATCGTTAAGAACATCCCGCTTTCATGCGCGACGGAGAGATGCGATGGCCAAGACGGGGCATTCCGGTTTCTTCCGAAACTTGATCGACAAAGCGGTGGAAGGGGATGAGTTGCCTGTCAGAGACCGGGTCGGAGAGATTGCGGCCATCGCAGCAATGCTGGCGATGGTCGTCTTCTTTGTGATCCACCAGACGCGCCCCACGGGTTTCTTCACATCCAGGTTTCGCTCGGTGGAGACTCTGCTATTCTACCTTTCACCAGTCCTCGGCATGGTTCGCTCAGCCCTGACGGTGGCGATGGGGCGGAGGAACGTTCTTCGCCCCTATGAAGCAGCCCAGAACGGGGTTTTGGCCATCGCAGTCGCCTGGTTCCTCGCGGTGTTTCCCTTTGATTTCTCCCACCTGGCGGACGTCCTGCCGGGGTCCATCAGATTCCTTCTCTCATGGATCTCGAATGGCTTTGCCATGTTCCTGATGGCGATCGCGCTGATCTCCTTCTCGGTCCTTACAGTTCATACAGCTCTGCTCTATCTGATTGTACGCGACAGGCTGGCCTCCAAGGGGCTGTGATATCGAGGCGCTCGGATCGCTACTAGACATCATTTATGTACGGGCAACCAGTCATGTGGTGGAGAGGACGATTCATTGCGCATGCTGAGACACCCCGTGACTGGAAAGGAGATGCCCGAGTTTCTCACAGGCGTGATCACGCCAATGCTCACGGCCCTGAACGAGGATCTCACGCTAGATGAGGAGGGCAACCGGTCCCTGGTCCAATGGTACAAGAGAACCGGGGCCGTGACGACGATCTTCGCTCGATCGGGCACCGGGCAGATGTACAGCTACTCATTCCAGCAGGTGAAGTCGATGATCGACATCGTGATGTCAGAGGCCGCCGGAAAGATACACGTCTTGACCGGGACATCCGGCACCTTTCCGGAGGGGGAGGAAGGCGCAAGGCCCGATGAATCCAGCTATGTTGAGGAGACTCTGAAGCTGAGCGCCCATGCCCAGGAGAGGGAAGCAACGGGGGTGGTCGTCCTGCCGCTCGGCCTTCAACCCTGCGCCAACATGGCTGACAAGATCTATCGTTTCTACCAGGATGTGAATGACGCGATCGAGGTACCCATCGTCATATACCAGCCCCCCGGGGTTAAGCCCCCATACACGATGACCCCTTCACTCCTCCGACGAGTAGCGGAACTGCCGAACGTGAAGGGGATGAAGTATTCCACGACCGACATGCTTAGCTTCGGACTTCTCTGCGATGCGACGAAGGACAGGGATTTCGTGATGATCTCGGGCCACGAAGGGGCCTTCCTCCCCTCTCTGGTGCTGGGCGCAGGCGGCGTCATAGGCGGAGGGTGCAACACGCATCCGGAACTCATCCGAGAGGTCTTTGACGGTTTTATGGCAGATGACCTGGACCGGGCCAGGAAGGCCCAGTTTGAGGTGAGCCGCCTCCTTGGAATGCGCGTGCAGGTCCACGACCCTTACTCCAGAACCGCCATCAATGCCGCCAAGATCTATCTGGCCAGGAAGGGAGTCCGGATCAAGCCCTACCATTGGGGAGATCGTAGGGCGAGGCGTTTGGATGATGAATTGCTCGATGCCATCGAAGCAGCCATAGACAAGGCCGTCGATGGCCTGAGGAGCTTCTAGTGGCTTGTGCATTGTTGATGAGAGGTTCCCGTTGTTGAGGACGATGGACCCGTCTGCTTGGTGCCCTTAGTATGATCTCTGTCTCAGCTGTGCTGTGTGCGATCCCTGAGGATTGGGAGACGCGCCTTTCTTCGACACCTCCGCACCTGATGTTCCACAGCGCCGTCCCCACTAGTCAGTAGGCCTTCCAGCCCTCCTTATAGCCAGTCTCGTACATCGCTACCACGTTCTCCATGGGCGTGTTTGCCTGGATGTTATGGCATGGGGCAAGAATGTAGCCTCCTCCTCGCCCCAGCACTCTCAGGTTCTCGATCACCTCTCGCCTGACGTCTGTGACTTTGCCAAATGGCAGGGTCTGCTGATTATCCATGGCCCCATGGAAGATGACCTTGTCACCGAAATCGCGTTTGAGACCTTCTCGATCCATCCCCCGGCAGCGCCACTGGACGGGATTGAGGACATCGATCCCCGCCTTGATCATGTCGGGGATGATGTCTCGGATTGCTCCATCGCTGTGGTGAAAGACGTAGGCCCCTTCTCGATGGACCAGATCGATCATCCGCTTCATGCCGGGCAGGAGGAATTCCCTGATCTGTGCGGGGGACATGAGAAGCCCGGATTGGGAACCCATGTCCTCCGCGACATAGGAGATCATGACCTTTCCCGGTATCTGCTCGTAGATCCGTTGGGTGTTCCGGTAGGACAGATCGAAGAGTATCTCCATGCAGTAGTGGACGATATCCGGGTTCCGGACGAGATCGACATAACCCTGCCACTGACCCCGAAGACTCTTATACACCAAGAAGGGCTCAGAGCCGCCCCCTCGAATGGGATGATCCTCTTTGCCCTTTATCTGCTCTGGCACATGCGAGAAGCTCCACCAGTCAGGATCCGGCCACTCATAGTTCCTCTTGATCTCCCTGACGGTTCTGTACTGGGCCAAGGGGTTGTGGACGATCTCCCGATATACACCGGTCCCATACTGGACATCCCTGTATCGGCAACCATAGATATCCTCACCCTCCCTCGGTTTGGGGCCGATGTACTTGCCGCTCACCGTGATGACCTCATCAATGTGAAGGATGTCGAAGCCTTCCCCCAGGTCCTTGCAGCCTAGGTACTTGACCAGCTTCTCATTGGCCTCCGAGGTCGCCCAGTAGTCCATGGGAACTCGATCGGGTCTCTGCCTGTTCAACACCGCCAGCCAGCGTTCCTTGGGGGTCATAGTCTCTCTTGGCAAGTTGCTCTCCTCCGTGCGTGCACGAAAGCCCGGCTTATTTGTGTGTGCTTGTTCCCGGCGTCAGGATGGTGTGTCGCCCGACGCAGATCGTTTTCTGCCGCTTCCGGTACCAAGGTCTTTGCACCACCAATCATACATAGAGAAATGGCCTAGAAGGGCCTGGCATCTGCCGCGTTCGGAACCGGCTTCATATCGGGTCCCCAGGGCTCAACGACCGAGATGCGCCCATCAGAAGCGGCGATCAGATCGTGGATGTCGAAGGACTTGAGGACTCCTCGCGGGAAGTTGGCCGCTGGCCATGCCACGATAGGTACCTGTGTCCATTCCTCGAAAGAGCGGGGCGAGCTTCTCAAGACCACCCGCCCAATCAACGGATCCAGCAATGACGCAAACAGCGCAATGATCGCACCCTGCCCCCTTCCGATCAAGTTCACGCTTCGGGCCCCGACATGCCCGAGCAGGTCTATCGTCGAGAGCACGTCATGAACCCTCCTTCCGAGGTAGCTCTCGCCGAGCATGAGACCCATCCCGTGGAACATGTAGTCCATACCATATGGATGAAAGAAGCCGTCTGGTCCTCCCTCGGGCAGGGACTCCCCCATGCCTCTTGGGTCGAGTGCATAGATGGGCGATGGCTGCGAGCCCGAAGCCGGTGCATACTGATCCACCTCGCCCTCGGCGGAGAGGTGCGGGATATACAGGGTTACCTCCTCCTCTGCCTCCAAGGTGTTGGAGCGCTCGGGCTGGGTCACCAGCTTCCTCAATATGACCCTTATGCCTTCCTCCGTTTCGATCGCATACCGGCCGAAGCGCCTCTCGCCAAATCGGTCGGGGCGAAGGACTCTGTAGCGGGGCAGCTTCCTTCTCGACGAGATCCCCAGCGTGGCCCGTATCCGCCTCCTCAACCGGGCAACTTCGGTCGACTTCCTTCGCCGTGAGATTTCCCTCGCCTTTTCTCCAAGAGACTTGTAGATGGGTTCAGCACCTGCAACTACGGTGTTCCCGCTACGGGTCACTTGAAGCGCGTCGTCTGGGAGCACCTCCACGTGTTCGACCGAGATGGGTCGAGGAAGACCCGCGTGATCGGCGAAGAAGTTCACCATTGCTTCCTGGTTCTCTCGGTGAAATCCATGTCCATGGGGACCGATGAAGAGGCGCAGATTGGCCGGCCTGCCGAGGATCTGGTAAAAGTGCCAAAGATCCCGATAGGCCTTCTCCAGACCCCGCCTGTCAAAGTAGTCGTAGGCCTGACCCATCAGGAGGGCTGGTGCGGGTGCCCGCAGGACCATTGGGTCCACCATCTCCAATCCAGCTCCCATGAGGCCGGGAGCGTACTGCTCGCTGTCTTGGGGCTCCTCATTCTCCAGGTTCGCCAGATAGGTTGTCACAAAGCAGCTCGGGGCTGCCATGGTGATGCGTTCGTCGACTGCCCAGAGCCACTCGCTCAGGGTTCCCCCTCCCGAGTTTCCGGCGACTCCGATGCAACTGGCATCCACCTCGGGACGGCTTATCAGGTAATCCAGAGCACGAATGCCGTCCCACACCCTCCACATACCGAAGAATTCGCCTAGCAGTTCCAGCTGCTTGCCCATCATGTTGTGGGCGAACGTGTTCTGGCTCACGAGTTCATGCTGGATGCCGTGGTATTGGTCCCTCTCTCCTTGGCTGAACGGATCATAGATGAGGGCAACGAATCCGGAACGTGCCAGCCTCTGGCATGCCTGTTGATAGAGCGGAGCGGCCTTTCCGTTGTTCGTGTGGCCGCACGGAACCAGGACAGCCGGGGCCCTGCCCGATGGATCCTTGGGCAGGTAGAGGTTCGCGGTCACCAGACAGGCCGGCCTGCTCTCAAACTGTACCTTCTCAATGCTCAGGTGTTCGAGCTCGACCATTCCCGTCGTAGTCGCATTGAGAGGGGTTCTGCGTGGCACGGGACTGAAGGCGCGGGTGACTGCGCGGCGGACTCTCGCTTGGTATCTGAGCACATCACGCCTGCTCGTGACTGACCGTAGCTCCTCGTCTCTCCGAGCATTTAGGGCGCGCAGCTTCGCGACGTAGTAGTCGTGAACCATGTGCTGGTAACCGTTTCTGACCATGGGTCACCCCTTTGCATGCCCCCGGCTGTCTCGCAAGCTTAACTGTCTTTTTGCAGGAGAGGAGGGAACGATTGGCAATGGACGTGGGGCATAGTCTCTGAAGATCCTCGTCTTGCGTGGTCTGTCGTCTTGGCAATCCTCGGAGCGGATTATCCGCTCCAGAAGCCTCCTCAGAGATCTGCTCTCGGCACCCACGATGCTGAGGAAGGCCTCCGGCCATCTGGCGGTTCACGGTTGCCAGGCTCGAACCAGGTTGTGGTCTTGCTCGGCCGATCCCCGTGGCCTACCCTCCGCGCCCCATCCCTGTCGGGGTGCATGGGTACGCAGCCAGATCGACCAGGATCTGGTTGATGGCCAGCGTCCACTCAAGGCGATCCTCTTCGTCCCGCGTTTCGCCATTGTTTGTCTTGCCTCCTGCTTTCCCCGGGGAATCACCGGGCAACGCATGGGGTCACGCCTTCTGTCACAGATGCCCGGGGGCCCTCCGCAATGGAAGCCGAAGAAGCTCTGTGGAATCCGCCCATCGTCCCATCTCCGGACGAGTCAATCCGGCATACATTTCAGGAGCAAGTCACGATACGATCCTGAGGATCCAGATGTCTGAGAAGAGGTTCGATGTGGTCGTGATAGGGTCGGGCTCGGGCATGAACGTTGCGGCTAGCGCGGTGAACCACGGACTGCGGGTCGCCGTGATTGAGCATGGCCTGTGGGGCGGCACTTGTCTCAACAACGGATGCATACCCTCCAAGATGCTCATATTCCCAGCCGATGTTCTCGCCTTGATGAGGGATTCCGAGAAGCTCGGCGTTCGTGCCAAGGTAGAGTCGATAGACTTCAAGCACATCATGCGTAGGACGAAGGAGCATGTGAGAAAGGAAAGGGAGCCTCTTGAGCACTCCGCATCGCACCATCCCGCACTGACCTGGTACAGAGAGACCGGTCGGTTCATCGGTGACTACACACTGAAAGTCGGCAGCGATAAGATCAGGGGCAACATGATCTTCATTGCCTCCGGAACCAGACCTCTCGTTCCCCGGATCCCGGGAATAGACAAGGTACCTTACCTGACCAATGAGACGGTCTTTGACCTGGAGGATCGCCCGGAAAGAATCGTGATCGTCGGGGGCGGATTCGTGGGCGTCGAGTTCGCTCACTTCTTCAGCAGCATGGGCAGCGAGGTTACCGTGTTCGAGATGGGTCCGAGACTGGTTGCCCAGGAGGAGCCGGAGATCAGCCAGCTTCTGCTTGAGGAGATGACTAAGACCATGCGTGTGTTGGTGGAGCACAGAGTTGAGAGGCTTGACCAGGATGGAGCGGCCAAGACGATAACGGCCAAGGATCTGGCAAAGGATGAGACGGTAGAGCTGACGGCTGATGCCATCCTGATCGCCGTTGGCAGGATGCCCAACTCCGACTTGCTTCACCCCGAGCGAACTGGGGTCGAGACCGACCAGCGCGGCTTCATCAAGGTGAATGAGTATCTGGAGACGACCAAGCCTAGGATCTGGGCGTTCGGGGATGCCATAGGTGTGCACATGTACAGGCACGTCGCCAACTACGAGTCCAGCGTCGCCTGGGTGAACGCGCATCTACTGCTGGGCCATGACCACGGCCGCGGCCACAAGACGGCGGTTGATTTCTCGGCAGTGCCCCATGCTGTCTACAGCCACCCCCAGATCGGATCCGTCGGCCTGACGGAAAGGGAGGCGAGGGAGAAGGGACATGAGATCATGGTGGGTCGCTGGGACTACGCCAACACCGCCAAGGGAATGGCCATGGGGCAACCCCCCGGATTCGTCAAGGTCATCGTCGAGAAGAACACCTTCAAGGTCCTCGGTTGCCATGTGATAGGGTACTGCGCCCCTGTCCTGGTTCAGGAGGCCATCAACGTCATGAACTGTCGTCAAGGGTCGGCCATGAACATCGTCAGCGCCATGCACATCCATCCTTCCTTGACCGAGGTCGTCCTCAACGCTTTTGGCAGCTTAAAATGAACTCGTGTGCTGCGTAGCCGAGGATTCGCGCCGCCCATCCCTAGCCTGGGTTAACCCGCCGCATTGGCTCGATGGACTCGCGGCGGTCAAGGATGCACGTAGATCCGTTCGTGCACGACCGGTGCCGATTTGGCCTCGTAGGGAGACAGCTGGGATCATGGTCGGTGATCTGAATGATGGGCGACTCCCCCCCCACTGCGGCGATCGATCGTGATCGTCGCAAGCTTTTTCTAGCAGTCGGAGGATAGACCGACGGCGCCTCCGTATGGTTGTGGCGCTTGCTGAGGAGGTATGAAGCTGAGACCAATGGTCATGGTCTGGGTGCTAGGCGCGGTCGTTGCCTTGGCATTGGCCATCTACATCTCCCTCGACGTTATGGATGATTTCAGATCGATGAGGACGGATAGGGACAGGCTTGTCCACGAACTGGACATGAGAACCCAGCAATGCCGTCAGCTTAACAACTCCCTGCTTGTTTGTGAAATGCTTGTGGAGCTCTGCAACTCCGCGGCGGAGGATTACCGCAGTAAGTGGGAGGCGGAACGGACGATCTCCTATTCTCTCTGGCAGATTCTGGACACCGCAACCAACGTAAGCGTCGAAGGGGCTGATTATACCATAGTCCAAGTGGTCATACCCAGGTGGCAATGGGACTATCTGCGGAACCTCAGCGAAACCTATGGTCTCAACTACACCGTGGGATAGCCGAGATCGGTGCTACCGATACAGCAACACATTTCTGTCGAATCAGGGCGTGCACCGCCCATGGGGAATTCGGCGCGTGCAATCCCCTTCTGCGCTGACAAAGTCCAGGAATGGATCACCTACCATAGGAGGCAAAATGCCAGGAAGATCGCTTCTCCGAGAGAGGAGATCAAAGCATCTATTGCAGCGTTCGACCTAGACCGGTACAGGGAACAGATTGACCTCGCTCGTGCCAGACTCCACATGGCGGAGAGATTCGAGGAGCCCGATCGTGTGCCCTTTACGCTGAGCGTGTCTGGAAGCTTCTTCTGCAAGCTCAACGACGGCAGCTACAGGTCCAACTGCAACTTGCGAGACTACTACTCGAACATGGAGCTGGACTTCGAGGTTCAGATCAGGGGGCTCAGATGGGCCTTCGAAAGCCTCAGGGATGATCGGACCGGTTGCGGTTTACACGTCGAGCTGGGTCCGGTGGGAGAGGGTATCCTATTTGGATTCAGGGTCGTCTATCCAGATGACACATCGCCCTGGATCGTCAGGGAGTTGGAGAGCAAGGATGACATCGAAAGGTTCGTGAGGACTGAGATCCCTCATCCGGAAGAACATCCGGGTCTTCGCTACGTTGCCGAGCTTGATCAAGATGCCAAGGATTATGTCGAGAGGGCCGGTGGCCAGATGCCCGCCGGGGCCGGGATAGGGATACATCCACCCATGTCCGCTGCGTGCGCATTGATGGAGCCTGTGCGCGTTGTCAAATTCATGTACACCGATCCGGACCTCGTCCATCGCTTCTTCAGCAAGCTAGCGGAGGAAAAGATCCGGCTTCACGAGCATCAAGAGAAGATCTCAGGCCAAAAGACGGAGCATTTCGGGTTGGCCGATGACCACATGCTCATGCTGACCCCCGACCAGTACAGGAAGTTCGAGATGCCCCATGTGAAAGAGATGTACCGAAGATTCGGATCCAGGGGGAGACATCTTCATGGGGATGGTCCGAACGACCATCTCTTCGACATCATGGCCAACGAGGTCAAGCTCACCAGTATGGACATAGGGGGCTTCAGCAACTTGGCGAAGGCAGCTCGAGCCCTGCATGGAAAGGTGCGCTTCTCGGGCGGCCTGAACTGCAAGGATCTGTATGTCGGGACATCGTTCGACCACGTTCGAGGCCGAATCGACCATTGCCTTGAGGTTGCGGGTTCCGTCGCTGGATACACGCTGGCTGTGGGGGGCGAAACCTATGTTGGCGTCGACCCGAAGCTACTAAGAATGGCTGTCGCCTACGTTGACAAGGCTGCCAGGCTACCTCGTTGACATGGCTGATTCCGCTCTTCTCGGCTCATAAGGATCTCCGGTTTCTGGATCGAAGATCATTGACAAGCTGGCCGCTGTGTAGAATGCCCTTCATTGCCAAGTCGCGGAAGGGCCGGGAAGCGTCATAAAGCTTGCGCCCCGTGTCCACCAAGTTCGTCATGACTCCCGGCCTATTGGGATGAAGCTGCCCGCCTATGACCCCGTCGGGCTGGATGAAGACGCTTGGCCAGCTGTAGTAGGCGCTGGAATTGGAGGCGCTGACCCACACGTAGTTTGTCGCAGCACGGGTCTGAAGGCTGGGCCTCATGATGATCCTGTGAATCCCGGGCCTCTTGGCCCGCGCGTTGTAGAAGGAGTGGAAGATGCACTGGGCACCCAGTTTCTTGTATTCCCGGTATACCTCGGGGAACCTTACATCGTAGCATATCAGCAAGCCGCACCTGACCCCGTTGATTGTGAACACGCTGAAGTGATCCCCGGGCGAGTAGAACTTCAGATCACCCCCTGTGCAGAACCTCTTATCGTACCGGTCCACAATCCGGCCCTTTGGGGATATCGCGTACAGGCTGTTGTGTGGCAGATTGCCTTCGGAGAGCGGGTGAGCACTTCCGAGGACAACCCACAAACCCTTCATTCTCGCCAGAGATGCGATCTTGAGCGTTTCGGTCTTCAGGGCATCCCAGTCGTAATCGTCCCAGGACTGGATGTCAACGCCTGCGTAGCCCGACAGCGCCGCCTCGGGAAAGTGTGCAACATTTGCCCTTTGCCGCCTGGCTTCAAGGATCCGTTCCCGAATGCGGTTCGAATTCCGTTTCAGGTTCCGCGATACCGGAAACTGGCAGGTGGATACCCTGATTCTTCCCCTCTTCAAGGCCATTGGTGCCTCCTCTCCGGTCGGGCCTCTTAACTCTCCCTCGGAGCCGCAGGAGCAGCAGAGACTGAGTGCGAAAATGGATTCGCTCGGGCGGGAGGTCTTGATCGGTCCTGACGATGCCTCCATCCCTCGAGCAGTACAGAGGTGGATAGGGGATGTGCGCCCATCGGAGATGGGAGCCACCGAGCCTCCCAGAAGGGCTGCAGCCCGATCGGACCATCTCCCAACCCGCGACTCACGAACGCAAGAGAGCTATCGGGGAGTGCTGATGGCAACCATATCCGATACTCTTCAGGGAATCGGGACATGTCCCGATGGACCGTTTGCAGATAACGAACCCTGCCATCCAATGATCCCATGACGAAGGGCCCTTGACTGGGAAATACGTATGGTCCGTACTTCACCCAGTTCTCATTGGCCAAGCTTTTTCCCATCCGTCAGCCCCCTTCCGCCTGGCAGATCGGATGGAGCGACAGGAATTCCTCAAATTTGTCGAGAACACCGGGACCAGGAACGTTATGTGTATGTTCAGCGATCTCCGGGGGATCCTGCAGAGTTTCACCATTCCCGCACGGGAGTTCGTCAAAGGCGATGCCTTGGACGGAATCGGCTTCGATGGCTCTTCGATCAGAGGATTCAAATCCATCGAGATGAGCGACATGATCTGGATGCCCGATCCGGCGAGCATCAGGACCGTCCCATGGATCGAGGATCCGGTGCAGAACTCGGCAATAGTGTTTGGCAACATCCACGAGGCCTTCGGGGAGAAAGGTGGCGGCCAGATATCCGAGGTCGACCCGCGCGGGTATGTCGGGCACAAGGCCATGAGGATGGCAGAATCCATGGGGTACACGGCGATCTTCGGGCCGGAGATAGAGTTCTTCGTATTCGAAGGGATAGATCCCACCCGACTATCCTACGATCTCTGGGTCTCGCCCAACGGCGGAAAAGGCGACTCGTGGGGACCTCCCAGGGTGGTGCCGGACAGCCCCGAGATACGGGTCGGCAAAGTGCCGCTCAGGCCGAAGGAGGCCTACTTCAGAGCCCCCCCGGAGGATACGACAAACGACTACCGCAACTCGCTCGCAGCCTACCTGGAATCCATGGGAGTCATGATAGAGTATCACCACCACGAAGTGGCCACGGCCGGCCAGGTTGAGCTCAACTACAAGGCGAAGACTCTGATCGAGTGTGGGGATGCCAGCTATGTGTACAAGTTTGCGGCCAGGAACGTTGCACAGAGATACGGCTGGATCGCCACCTTCATGCCAAAGCCTCTCTATCTGGACAACGCAAGCGGTATGCACACCCACCAGAGCCTGTGGAAGGGGCAGCCCTTCAAAGGCGAGAACGCCTTCTATGACCCAGACGATGACTATCACTTGAGCCAGACCGCGCGCTACTACATAGGGGGCTTGCTTGAGCACTCCAAGGCCTTGACGGCGCTCTGCTGCCCCACCGTCAACAGCTACAAACGGCTCGTTCCGGGGTTCGAAGCCCCGATCAACATCAGTTGGAGCCCGAGGAACAGAAGCGCTCTGATAAGAGTCCCGCTCTATTTTGGTGGCCCCGGCGCAATCCGCTGCGAGTACCGTGCGGTTGACCCATCCTGCAATCCGTACCTGGCTTTCGCGGCCATGCTGGTCGCGGGGCTGGATGGTATTAGGAAGAAGATGGAGCCCGGCGACCCTCTGAGGGAGGACATGTATGAGCTCAGCTCGGAGGAGAAGAAGATGCACGGCATCGGGGAACTCCCCACGACCCTGAGGGATGCCATAGACCATCTGAGCACGGACGAGGTGCTCCTCAATCTGCTAGGAGACCACATATTTGAGCAGTTCGTGGGCCTGAAGATCGACGAGTGGAACCAGTTCTGTCTCTACGTGACGCCGTGGGAGATCATGAAGTACCTGGACTATTGAGGTGGTCAAATGGGTGTTCACAGGGTGACGAGCGAGGCTGCAAGAGCGTATGTGAGAAGGGAGAAGATCCTTGGAGGCGCCATTTCCGTGCTCGGCAAGGCAAGCACATGTCTGGACAGCCTCGACAACAACACCTTGGAGAAGTGCGGGGACCTTGCGTCCGATCTTCTGCCGCATGCTCCAGGATATGCCGGCAAGCTCATGCTGGTGATAGCGAGGCTATTCTGGTCGGCTGCTGGAGTCCCCGAGAAAGAGGGCAAGACCCCCTCGCTTGAGGAAATCGAGTCGAGACTCGGGTGGCTGGACAAAGCCCTCGGGTAGGGTTCTCGGATGCAGAGGAACGTGTTCTCCTACGTCGAAGCCTACGATCCGGGCATGTTTCCCCAGGATGCGGAGGAAGCTTACGGCATTCCTCAGGGCTCCGTCATCAACCTTGCATCGAACGAGAGCCCATATCCTCCTCCTGGTCCAGTGCTTGATGCCATCAGATCGGCCCTGGACCAGATCAACAGGTACCCCGATCCCAAGTATCGAAGGCTCAGAAGCGCACTTTCCGATCACACCGGCTATTCAACTGATAACATCGCCTTGGGCAACGGGTCCACCGAGATCCTAGACGCAGTGTGCAAGGTCTTCCTGGAACCCTTTGACAGGATCGTCATGGTCTGTCCGTCCTACACAATGTATGCACTCCTAGGCATGCTGCGAGACGCATCCGTGGAGTTCGTCGCTACGAGGCCCCCCGGGTACAGGGTGGACGCCCGATTCCTGTTGGATAGAGCGGAGGACGCGAAAGTGATCTTCCTCTGCTCGCCCAACAATCCCACTGGCACATCCCTAGACCCTCGGTGCGTCAGACGGATCCTCAAGGGCGCGAGCGGGACTGTGGTGATTGATGAAGCATACGCCGAGTTCTCGGGATCGTCTGTGATGGGGATGGTGGACAGGAACCCGAACCTGATCGTCACCCGCTCAATGTCAAAATCGTTCTGCCTGGCTGGACTGCGCATAGGCTATGCAGTGGCTGAGGAGAAGGTGGTTGAGAGCCTTGAGAAGGCCAAACTGCCCTTCTCCATATCCTCTCTGTCGGAGGTTGCGGCCGTAGCCTCCCTTGGTGAAGCTGGGCATTATGTGGCGATGAGGAATCGCATCATCGAGGAGAGGAAAAGGCTATACGAAGCGCTATCAGGCTTGGGCGGCGTCGAGCCCTGCCTCTCTGACGCCAACTTCCTAATGGTGAGAGTCGACGCCGATGTCCCGGCGATCGCGGACAGACTGGCCGCAATGGGGATACTCGTTCGGGACCTAGGAGGGCTCGCCGGTTTGGACGGCCAGCACATCCGCGTTACGGTGGGGACCTCTCAGGACAGCGATAGATTCCTCGGGGCCCTTCGCCTCGTGCTCGGCGAAGTCCAGTGAGAAGCTACTCGGCCTCGACGTAGCGATTCACTGCGACCTCTGGAAGTATCGAGACTGAATTGACTGCGTTTTCCAGCTCCCTCACCACGGAGATCAGGGCAGAGACCGCAACGCCTTGGTCGCCCGATCTGAACAGGGTTCTGACGAAATCCGAGAGATCCGCCAGAAAGGCTTCTCGATCGGTCAAGGCCTCAGCGGCCTTCTTCACGTCCTCCCGCAGCAGCGCGTCGTACGCCTTTCTGTGCAATTCCCTCAGCCTCGAGATGAGCTCGATCGCCCGGACCAGTTGCTCCTTCCCGGCCTTGGATGCCTGTTCGGCGATCTCGGATATCATGAACATGCTCCTGGTCATGTCTCGCAGTGCCTTGGCGACCATTCTCGAGCCGAGGCACTGTATGACATCGGATAGACCGACGCGCGACGCGGTGCGCTGGTTCCTCACGCCCTGCACCAGCTGCCTCACCAGGAGGGAGTATATCTTGTCGACTTCCCTCGCCCTGTACTGTATCGCCCGGGAGTCCTTGATGTCGCTGCCCCTGAGAACTTTCTCCACCTCTTCCGACAGGTACGAGAAGAAAGAACTCATCCTGGATGTCAGAGATCTGACGGTGAAGGTCCCGACGTCGATCGAGCTTTGAAGCGTGGTCTCGTTCGGGGTTTCGTTCACGATGAGCGTCCCGTACAGGGATTCGACGGCCTGGTGGATCTCGGCCATCGATGCCGACGGGATTCCGCCGGGATGCCTCACCCTTATGGATTCGTATCCGATCTTGTAGCATGCCCTTACGGCCTCCGCCAAAGCTCCGGGGGTCGAGAGCATCTTGATTTCAAGTACCTTCTCCGAGGGTTCGGCCTCCAGGGCGTGGAGGCTCTCGGGGACGATGCTCAGACCGCCCTTCTTATCGACCGTTAGCACGACGACGGAACCTGAGTCGAGATTCATTTCTCGAACCCATGATTTGGGCAGGGTGACGGCGAAGCTGGATCGCCCAAGGACCTGTATCTTCCGGTATTCTGGAGAGTCCACATTCATACGGAAGTCCCCGGTTACGTATGACGCCCGCCTCTTATGTATTTGCCAACCTAGTTGGCGGAGATTTCCTCCGTCCATGTGGCCCTGGCTGGGGCCTGCACCTCTGTCATACTCCATACGTGCATTTTGTATGGCACAGTGGTCTTATACGTAAAGGCATATCTGGATTGGCGAGCAGATGATCGTCCGGCCCGCAAGGAGGCACTTCCCACCCCTTGGAGCGATGCCCATGAGGAGACTGACCGTCCGAGAAGAGGCATGCATCGGTTGCCATCTGTGTGAAGTATGGTGCGTGCTGGCCCACTCAAATTCTGGGAACTTGATTGACTGCCACAAAGCCCCAAACAAACCGAGCCCGCGGGTCAAGGTCCATGAACGCAAACCGCTCACCTTCCCTCTTCAGTGCAGACAGTGCCTCGACCCGATCTGCGTCCATTCATGTCCTTCCGGTGCAATGGCCCGCGGGCCCGACGGCGTGGTCCGCGTTGATACAGAGAGGTGCCAGGCCTGTTGGACCTGCATACTCGTCTGTCCGTTCGGCGCGGTGACCAAGGGAGATGGGTTCGCCGTCAAATGTGATCTGTGCCCGGACAGGGAGATCCCCGCTTGCGTCGAGCATTGTCCAAACGAAGCCGTTCAAGTCGAGGAGATGGATGGGTGAAGGCCTGCGACTTCTTGATCATCGGAAACTCGGCTGCGGGCATCGGAGCCGTTGAGGGGATCAGGCGCATCGATCCCCGCGGGAGCAAGAGGATATGTATGGTGTCAGAGGAAGCGCTCCCAGCATATGGCAGGCCCTTCATCGGGCACATCCTGGACCGCGCCAAGCACCCCCAGGACCTCTGGTTCAGGTCCCCGTCCTTCTATGAAGATGAATCAGTCGACCTCCTGAAAGGGAGGCGGGCAGTCTCCCTTGACACCGAATCGAGGGAGGTGGTCCTTGATGACGGCGAACGCATCTCATATCGCGTTCTTCTGCTCGCCACCGGAGGATCCCCCATAGTTCCAGATGTGCCGGGGCTGAGGGAGTCCGCCTACACCTTCATCACTCTGTCCGATGCTGTGGGCATCCGCAAGAGACTTGAAGCTGGCACGGTGAGCACGGCCGTCGTCCTCGGGGGCGGACTGATAGGGGCTGCTGCCACCTCTGCCCTCGTCAGCAGAGGGGTTCAGGTAACCTTGATCGAGTTGGCTCCTCAGATTCTGTCCACCGTTCTGGATCAGGAGGCCTGCGGCCTAGTGCAGGCAATGATGGATGAGAGGGGAGTCAGAACGATAACCGGTCACACCATATGCAGGGTTGAGCAATCGAGCCGGGGCCTCACAGTCTTCATCGACAATCGAGAGTCCATTGAGACCGACCTCCTGATTGCTGCCATCGGTGTTAGGCCGCGCGTGGAGCTGGCCCGAGGGACAGCGGTCAAGGTGGACCGGGGCATCATCGTGAATCAGAGAATGGAGACCAACCTCGAAAGCATATACGCGGCGGGGGACTGCGCCCAGATCCGTGACTCGATCAGAGAGAGGGACGCGGTCCTTGCTCTCTGGCC
>CAYVLA010000006.1:83975-86561 GCA_964452145.1 Hadarchaeota archaeon (SeqCode) | reverse complement strand
AAAGGTGCTTCCGTTTCACGAAGCCCCCGTATGCCCTCGATATCTGGTTGCCCTATGTTGCTGCCAGCTGTGGCAAGCATTCCCAAGAAAGGGCCCAATGTCGGGGGAAAGTTGGCGAAGCCGCGTAGAGACTCGGCTCCGCTGCTGGTTGATATCAGCTGGAGGCGACGCACGTTGTCTTAGTTCCATCTAAGGCAGTCTACAGGAACAGGATCGTTTTCTGCTACCCTTAGCAGGCTCTAAGGAGGATGCGAGTCTCTGGAAGGATCGGACACGCTGACTGTGAGCGCGAGCAAGCTGACCCGGTCCTCCTTCAGGGCATCTCGGCACCGAGCACACCGATCGCACTGGGTGAGATACACTTTTATTGGTACACTTTGCGAAGTACACCATGGCTGCGGAGTGGGAGACCAAGGTACTGGAGAAGGGCAGGCTGACCATACCGCGAGAGCTCAGAGTCCGCCTGGATCTGAAGAAGGGCGACAAGATCAGGCTCCGCCTGGAGGGCGGCAGGATGCAGCTGATCGTACCAAGGCTTGAACAAGACATGGTGGAGGGAACCAGGGGCGCCCTCAAGGGCCTGGAGCCCGAACTGACCGTTGAGCAGCTGGAGGAGGCTTTGCTCGGGGCCGTTGCATCGAAGGTTGGGGCACGAGAGGAGACCTAGTTGGAAACTCGATTCGTGGACGCGAACGTGTTCTACTACCACCTGTTGCAGGACAGAGATCATGGGCCAAGGGCCAGCGGCATCCTCCGCAGGATAAGGGGTGGCGAGGCAACTGCCACATCCGTGGTTGTCGTTTCCGAGCTCGCCAGCCTTTTCGAGTTCAGGATACTGCAGGCCCGCAGGAGCCAGACCATGTCCCCGCCCCAGAAGGATCGCATCGCGGCGCGTTTCGAGGAATGTATGTCCCTACTGTACGGCCTCATCGCTTCCCTTGCCCACCTCGAGAAGCTGGACTGCACCTGGGAGGATGCGGCCAAGGCCTTCACATATCGCTCCCAGTACCGGCTGGGCTTCAACGATGCCTCGAGTCTGGCCATCATGGAGAGGCACGGCATCTCGACCATCTACTCATTTGACAAGTCCTTCGACAGGGTCCCCTGGTTGACAAGAAGAATGGAGTAGGACAGACCTGCGTGAGGAGCGAGCTGGGCCGCCGGAGACGTAGATAGGCCCGGGAGTCGGCACTGAGGAAAACCTTAATAAAGTGTTAAGGTTATTCCGATGCGTGTGGATTGCCCGCTGGCTGGCCGAGATATACTCTGGGCTATACCTCACCTTCGAGGAATCCCTGTTCACGTTCGAGCAGGCGATGGCGGCCCTGGACACGGACGCAGGCAGGCTCAACGTGGCATTCAGCAAGCTGCACTCGGCAGGAGTCCTGACGATCTTCAGGCGCACGAGGCCCAGAGCCTACAGGCTCCTCGGTCCCGCGAGCTTGATCTTATTGGTGTCGGAGACCGTGAAAGACGCAGGCAGGCTTCGACAGGAGGTATACCTGCCCCTCATACTCCAAGCCTTTCGAGATGTATCCAAACGGTTCCCAACCAAGTCCTTTGCAGTCTACGGCTCGGTCGCCCGGGGAACTGCCAGGGAGGACAGCGACATCGATATCCTGATCATCTCCGAGGGCTTCGAGGGAAGCGTGGGGCAGAGACTCGAACGCCTCCTGGCAGTCGAGGATTCCGTCCAGGAGGAGCTAAGATGGCTTAGAAACCAGGGGATTCGAACGGGACTCAGTTTCTATCCCCTCAGGCCCGCGGAGGCCGAGAGACTGCCTGATCTGTTCCTTGACCTGACCGAGGACGCCGTGATCCTGTACGATGAGGGCCGCTTCCTCGAAACCCTACTTCTCGAACTCAAAGCGAAACTCCTCAGACAGGGCGCGACCAGAACCTTCATCGACGGGGAGAGATGGTACTGGGATTTGAAGCCCGGCTACAAGTTCGGTGAGAGCGTTGAGATCCCTTGAGGTCGCTAAGTCATACCTTCGCCAAGCAGAGGCAAGGCTAAGGGATGCCGTAGACGCCGTGCAGGAGAAGAATCACCCTTACGCCGTCAGGCTGAGCCAGGAGTGCGTTGAACTCTCGCTCAAAGGGGTGCTAAGGGCTGTGGGGATCGAGTACCCAAGGGTCCATGAGGTGTCGGACATCCTCCCCAGGATCAAGGACAGATTCCCCGATTGGTTCAAGGACGAGGTGGACTTCCTTCGGGAATCCTCGAGATCGCTCTTCAAGAAGCGAGAACCAAGCCTCTACGGGAATGAAGCAGGCATCCTTTCACCCGATGAGGTAATGAGCAGTAGCGATGCGGAGGACGGCGTACGTAGAGCCGAACGGACCCACGAGGTGTGTCAGAGACTGGTTGCGGAACTTGAGAGCAGGATCGCAAGTGTATGAGACATCCCCCGATCTTGGCCGAGCCAGAAGAGCTGGTCGAGCTGCACTGGGCGATAGCCGCGTAGCAGATGATATCCAGAGGACCTTCTTCCCCAGGTTCTGGGGTTGCAGCAGTGGGAGGATTCGTTACCTTATGCCCAAGTGATACCATTCACCTTATGCCCAAGTGATACCATTCAGACC